>CAMBEI010000026.1 GCA_945865645.1 Chitinophaga pinensis
TGTAAAATCGGCAAGTTTTTTTGCATTTGTACGCTTATTTGAAAATGCTTTTGGTAGCTTACATCAACAGTGGCAAACATTAATTGTCGTTCTTATTACAGCTACTTTATTAATCGGAAACCTTACTGCTGTTTTTCAGCAAAGTGTAAAACGAATGTTGGCTTATTCCAGTATTGCACAGGCTGGGTTTATGTTGTTTTCTTTATTCGCATTAAATAATTTGGCTAAAGAAGGTTTAGTGCTCTACGCTGCTGCATATAGTATAGCTAGTATTGGCATCTTTGCTATTTTAATAAAATTGAAAGATTATACCATTGATGGATTTAACGGCCTTGCAAAACATCAGCCAGTAATGGCTATTACGGCAACAATATTTCTTTTATCTTTAACCGGAATTCCATTAACTGCAGGATTTCAAAGCAAGTTTTATATGTTACTAGCCGCGGTTCAAAATAGCCATCATATCTGGTTGATCATATTTGCCGTATTGTGCGCTGCTATAAGTGCTTATTACTATTATAGAATTATTCAGGCCATATTTTTTAAAGAAGGCGAAGCAGATAACTTTGTGGAAATGGATATTACACCCACCTTTAACCTTTTATTAATTTTTACTTCTATATTAATTATCGTTTTGGGCCTATTCCCTAATTTATTAATCAACTGGCTGTATTTTTAAATTTTAAGTACCGCTTATACAAGTTTTTATATTTAATTGTCCTCAGTTCTTAACTTTAGTCTGAATATTTAAATAATGACTTTTAAAGATATACTTTCACTATCCTGGCGTAACATTGCAGGCAATAAGTTACGAACTGCAATTACAGTAACCATTATTGCATTAGGTATTTTTGCCCTCATCCTTATCATCACCTCCATTAAAGCGGCTAGCAATAGCTTAACTACCAGTTTCTCAACTATGGGGGCTAATTCATTTAGTTTAAGATATAAAGATCGAAACGTTAGAATTGGGGGAGGCAGACAAAGAGAAAAAGCGAAAGCAAGTAAATTGTCATTAAAGATTAAAAAAAGTAATACAGGTAAAATTATTACTTATGATGAAGCAAAAATGTTTAAATCGCTGTTTAATTTTCCAGCCAAAGTAGGATTAATTTTAATGGGTCCGCGAAATATAGTTTGTAATAACGACCTTAAAAAAACCAATCCAGATGTTGCGGTTATAGGGGGGGATGAAAATTATTTAGAACTTAATGGATATAAAATTTTGAATGGAAGAAATTTCACTGAAGGTGAAATTGAATCGGGAAGAAGTATATGTATGCTTGGGAGTGCAGTTGCACAAAAATTATTTCCTGATAATCCCGATAAAGCAATTGATAGGGTAGTACATATTGACCACACACCCTACCATGTTATTGCAGTATTGGAAGACAAAGGGTCGAGTGCTTTTTTAAATTCTAGTAAAGTAGTAGTTACTTCTTATAATAATGTAAGACGATTATATTCGTCTCAAAATGCTTCATTTAATGTAGGGGTAAAAGTATTTGATTTAAAAATGATGGAGGTAGCCATAGGAGAAGCTACAGGAACTTTTAGGCCAATAAGGAAATTAGATGTAAAGGAAGAAGCTAATTTTTATGTTGATAAAAGTGATAGCATTGCCGAAGCATTATTAACCAACTTGGGGTTTTTAGAAAAAGGAACAATTGGCATTGCATTTATTACACTAATTGGGGCAGCCATCGGATTAATGAATATTATGTTGGTAGCAGTAAATGAACGTACTAAGGAAATAGGATTAATAAAAGCCTTAGGGGGCACCAAAAAAGATATTAGAGCACAGTTTTTATATGAATCAGTTTTAATCAGTTTATTAGGTGCAGTATTTGGAATTGTTTCAGGGATTGTGTTGGGAAATGTGGTAGCCATTTTATTAAAAACAGGCTTTGTAGTTCCCTGGGCCTGGGTTATTGCAGGTATTTTTGTATGTACAGTAGTTGGGTTGGCTGCAGGGCTATATCCTGCCTATAAGGCCTCCAAGTTAGATCCAATTGTGGCTTTGCGTTACGAATAAGTCAGTTTTTACAATTATTAACCAGCTTTTGATTGATATTTTCTAATATTCTATTAATTTTTAATGATTTTTGTATTAAATTTTAATTTTTAGATCACAAAAATGCGATTATAAAATAATAATTTTGTAAGTTGTAGCTTTCAATTAATTATTTAACTTGCGAAACATATTTAAGCTTAAATAATACTTTGTTAAACATGATTATATATAATTTAATTAAATCATTTCTTTATTAAAAATCAACATAAACTACACTTTTTACAAAACTAAAAAACTAGAATTTTATGGCAGAGACTACAGCAACTGTAAAACCAACCACTTCGGTTCAGGCAACAAAATCAAGCAACATTATTTCATTACTAGCTCCGGTACTATGTTTACTTGCTGGGTATGTTATTTGGAGATTTGGATTAGGTAATTCAAGTAATTTTAATACATCTGGCGAAGGTTTATTTTGGCCCGACCGTGAAGGTCCTCATTCTGCATTAAGCAAAATGTATTTGGGTGGTATAATTGTACCCGTATTGATTGGTACATTTTTAACTATGTTAACTTTTGTAATTGAGCGTTTTATGACAATAGCAAAAGCGAATGGCACTGGCAATAACGCCGATTTTATTCGTAAAGTTCAATATCAGTTAGCTAATAAAAATGTGGATGCCGCATTGTTGGAATGTGATAAACAAAAAGGTTCTGTGGGTAATGTGATGAAAGCAGGTTTACATCGTTATAAACAAATGATTTCTAATACGGAATTAAGTACCGAACAAAAAGTTATTGCCATTCAAAAAGAAGTAGAGGAAGCTACTTCACTTGAATTACCTATGCTAGAAAAAAATCTTGTATTTCTTTCAACAATTGCTTCTTTGGCTACTTTGATTGGGCTATTAGGAACGGTGGTTGGTATGATACGTGCATTTGCTGGACTTGGAGAAGACAGTGGTGGTGCTGGTTCAGCAGCACAGTTATCTATCGGTATCTCTGAGGCCCTATATAATACAGCTTTAGGTATTGGTACATCTGCATTTGCAATTATGTTTTATAACATATTTACAACTAAAATTGATGGAATTACTTATGGTATTGATGAGTCTGGATTTACTTTAACTCAAACTTTTGCTTCTCTATACAAATAAGGTATGGATTAAATAAAGTTTTTCATCTTACAAACTACTAAATAGCTTATGACTTGTATAAAAAGTTGGCAATAAGATAAGCGAAGTAGGAAAGAATAATTAAAAACAGACAAACATGCCCAAAGTTAAAATACCACGCAAAAGTACAATCGTAGATATGACGGCAATGTGTGATGTGGCTTTTTTGTTGTTGACCTTTTTTATATTGGCAACAAAACAAAAGCCTCCCGAAGTACTTTCTGTTAAAACACCCACTTCCGTGTCTAGTAAAGCAGCACCAGACAAATCTATATTAATTACCCTTACCAAAGAGGGTAAAGTATTTTTAATGTTGGGCGATGAAACAAAGAAAGCTGCCATTATTGACGATTTTAATACCACAAGAGGTCTTCAGTTAACTGCTGCCCAGCTTTCTAAATTTAAAAAAGTAGAATACATTGGATTACCCGTAAACAAACTTAAATCTGCATTAGACGCAACTCAGGAAATTCCGGCTAATTTAATGGATGGTATACCTACCGACAGTACTAATAATGAGTTAAGTTATTGGATGCGTAGTGTAACTAATGTTTATAAAGGCGAAGATCAACGAATGCTTCAAGATATGATTTTAGTAAAAGGAGATGGGGAAGCATTATATCCAATATTTAAAAATGTAAAAGAGGCGCTTAAATCGAACGAGATTTTTAAATTTAGAATTGTAACAGAAGGTGAGCAGGTGCCTTCAGGTTCAGAATTGTATAAAACCGGTAAAGAAGAAACTAAAAAATAATTGTAGTTTAATTTTTTAAATAAAATACTATGGCAGAAATGGATACCTCGTCGGGAGGCGGACATAAAAAAGGCCCCGGCGTAAAAAAAGGAAAAAAGCTTTCAACTCGTGTTGATCTTACACCAATGGTTGACCTTGGTTTTCTACTAATTACTTTCTTTGTGTTTACCACAACCATGGCTCAATCAACAGCCATGCCTATGAATGAACCTAAGGATGATTTAGACAAGCAAATGAAGGTAAAAAATTCAGGAGCTATGACGATCTTATTAGGAAAAGGTAATCAGGTGTATTATTATTTTGGTCAATTAATGCCCGAAACAATTAGCGAAGAATTTAAAAGCACAACCTTTAAAGGCATACGTCAGCTTATTTTAGATAAAAAGAATGGCACACCCATTGATGATTTGATGTATATTATTAAATCTGATGATAAATCAACTTTTAAAAATGCGATTGATATTTTGGACGAAATGGTTATCTCCGCAGTACCTCCCGGACATTATGCCGAAGTACCTATGGTAGCGGTAGAAAAAATGCTGATCAAAGAAACTGAAAAAGCAAATGGAATAAAATAAGATTAGGAAATTGGAACAATTTTGAATCTAATTAACAAAAGATATTATGATAGAAGTAAATAAAATTTTAACTGCTGATGTTCTTGATATTATTTTTGAAGGTAAGAATAAAGAATATGGGGCATATGATTTAAGAAAGTCTTATAAAAAAACACTTACTAAAGCACTTATAATTACAGGAGCTGCATTATTATTGGTTTTAGTAGGAACTGTTTTTGCTAATTTTATTGAGAAGAATAGCAAAAAGAAATTTGACACCGTTGAAACTCAGATGGCAGAAGTGAAAGCAGACGAACCGCCTCCCCCACCGCCGCCTCCACCCCCTGAACCACCACCGCCACCAGAAATTAATCAAGTAAAATTTACGCCTCCTAAAATTGTAAAAGATGAAGAGGTTGCACCCGAAGAAAAAATAGAGGAAATTAAGGAAGATGCGGTAATCAGTACAAAAACTGTAGAGAGTGACAACAAAGTGCAGATTGTTCAGGCGCCAGTAGAAGCAACAGGCGTAGTGGAAGTAAAAAAAGATGATGATGAAAATAAAATTTTCACCAAAGTAGAAGTAGAAGCCGGTTTTCCGGGTGGAGAAGACGCTTGGCGTAATTACCTAAGAAAAACGCTTAATGCAAATACTCCGGTAGACTATGGCGCTAGTGGAGGCAAATATACTGTTATAGTAAGGTTTGTAGTGAGTAGAGATGGCAGTTTAAGTGATGTGAAATGTGAAAATGATCCTGGATTTGGAATGTGCGATGAAGCAGTAAGAGTAATTAAGAAGACTAAAAACTGGACTCCAGCCATTCAAAACGGACGTAATGTAAATGCGTATCGTAGGCAGCCAATTACTTTTTTAGTAGAAGATTAATTCTGGTATAAAAATATAAATATATCCCGATGAATACATTTCATCGGGATATATTTATATAAATTATAGATACTATCGATTCTTCAACTAATTAATTATCCCTAGCATTAGAAAATAAAAAAATAGCTTTTAGTATAACTAAAAAGATATGGTGCCGAGGGGGTATCTTTGCTGGATGTTAAATCAAACTAATAGTTGGGATGATACTATTGTGGCATTAGCAACACCCACCGGGGTAGGGGCTATTGGAGTCATTCGTTTAAGTGGGTCAAAGGCAATTGAAATTGCAAACGTTTTATTCCCTTCTAAAGATTTAATTAAACAAAATACCCATACCATTCATGTAGGTTATATAAAAGAGGCGCATGTAGATTTGGATGAAGTGGTTATTTCATTATACAAAAATCCAAAAAGTTACACGGGCGAAGATGTAGTAGAAATTGGTTGTCATGGTAGTGCTTTTGTACAACAGCAGATAATTCAAGCCTGCATTCGAAATGGTGCTAGGCTGGCAAAAGCAGGAGAGTTTACACAACGTGCATTCCTTAGCGGTAAATTAGACCTTACACAAGCAGAAGCTGTAGCCGATA
This sequence comes from Chitinophaga pinensis, assembly GCA_945865645.1. Classification (GTDB taxonomy): domain Bacteria; phylum Bacteroidota; class Bacteroidia; order Chitinophagales; family Chitinophagaceae; genus Ferruginibacter; species Ferruginibacter pinensis_B. The sequence goes on from CAMBEI010000026.1 coordinate 5,977, forward strand.
TAATTTCTTCCAACACTTCAGCTTCTCAAAAAACAGCTCTACATAATATGCGTGGAGGCTTCAGCGAAATTTTAAAGCAACTTAGAGAGAATTTAATTCAGTTTTCAGCTTTAATAGAACTTGAACTAGACTTTAGTGAGGAAGATGTGGAATTTGCCGATAGAAAAAAATTTCACGAACTAGTTGACGGAGCAACTTTAGTTACAAAAGATTTATTGCAATCATTTCAATTGGGCAATGTTATAAAAAATGGAGTAAGCATTGCTATTATTGGTAAGCCCAATGCGGGTAAAAGTACTTTGCTAAATGCATTGCTTAACGAAAACAGAGCCATTGTAAGTGAAATTGCCGGAACTACAAGAGATACAGTGGAAGAGGTTGTTAACATTGATGGTATTTTATTTAGGTTAATTGATACAGCGGGTATTCGCGAGCACAGCACAGATGTAATAGAACTGATAGGTATTGAAAAAACGAGAGAAAAAATAAAACAATCAGATCAGGTTATCTATCTCTTTGATGTAAATACAGAAACTGTTACAACCCTCGAAATTGCTCTAAATCAAATTGCAGAAACAAACAGTGATTATATTATAGTAGGAAATAAATCTGATTTAGTTAGAGAAGAAAAAGTGTTAGAAAAATTTGCATCATTTGATATTCAATTCATTTCGGCAAAAGAGTTATTACATATAGATTTACTAAAGAATCGGCTAGTTAAAAAAGTGATTCATGGTAATATAAATACAGAAAACACCATTATTACCAATGCCAGACACTACGAAGCCTTGCAACAAGTTTATATATCGCTTACAGATATAAAGAAGGGGTTAGACAACAAAATAACTGGCGATTTATTGGCATTGGATATTCGACGTTGTTTACATTACATCTCAGAAATTACCGGAGATATTAGTAATGAAAATGTATTGGATTATATTTTTTCTAAGTTTTGTATCGGAAAGTAACTGTATGTCGTCAAAGAAAGTGGACAGTTTAGTTGTAATTAGTTACATTTTGACTAAACCGAAATCAACCGATTTTAACCGATTTGAGGGAGTGTTTTTAACGGCTTACATATAATTGCTAAGTCGTTCTTTTGATAATGTTATGCACCTTAATTGAATCGTAAGTACCCACAGGCTTCTATTCCACAGCCATTTAAAGACATATTATTTTATTCTTTTTTTAATGTTATAATATCATCAATCAATTGCTCCATTTCTAGTTGTAGTGTCCCGTTATAAATACCTCTGATTCTTTTATTTTTATCAACTAAAATAAAATGCTCTGTATGCAAAAACTCTGAACTGTCTTTACTAAAACCAATTTCTTCCTCGGCAAAATAAGATTTACGGGCTAGATTATAGATTACTCCTTTTTCACCTGTTAGAAAATGCCAATTTTTATTTGTAATTCCATAATTGGTTTTAAATTTCTTTAATACACTTGGTTTGTCAATCCAAGGGGTTACGGAATAGGATAAGAAAACTATGTCATTATCATTTTGTAAACTATCACTTACTACTTTTAAATTATGAGTCATTATGGGACATATACTCCCGCAACTTGTAAAAATAAAATTTGCAATATGAATTTTGTTCTTAAAAATGTCTTGATTTATTAATACACTATCTTGATTTAGGAATGAGAAATTTGCAACGGCATGATTTATTATGCTTTTTATTTCTGTTTTATCTTTTAAAAATATAGGTGTAAAATCAGGATTATTGTAGTAAGGTAATTTAATGAAATTAATTTTATTTTCGGAGCAACTTGAAAAAATTGAACTACTTAATATTAAAAATACTATCCGATACATTTTTACAGTTTTTAGTTCCCAATAAGCCATACCTCTTACCATTAAGTATTACATAATTTGCTTTAATTTTTCCATTTTCATAAAATAATTTTTGATTGCCACTTTCTTGACCATTTTTATAATGAAAATACTTAACTAATAATCCATTACTATTCCATTCTTTAAATTCATTAGTATATTCGTCATTAGAAATTGCAAATTCAAACTTTTTATGTCCATTTTCCCACCAACCTTTATGAACTCCCTCTTTTTTCCCATCAACATATAATCTTTCTTCTGCTAGCTTTTTGTTGAAATACCACTTTTTTATAATGCCTTCTTCTAAACCATTCCAATAAGGTTTAATAAAAGCAGTATCATTTTTATCATATAAAGAATATTGGATACCAGAAAATTTTTTGTTGCTAAAATAAAGCGTGTCTTGATGCATTTCAAATGAATTGTTTGAAGCATCTTCGTATACTGATGGAACTTTTTTAAATTGCTTTGAAATAACAATTTTCTGTACTTCATTTTTGCAAGACGAGAAGATAATAACTAATAGAATTAAAAATTTATTCATTATTGAGTTACAGTTCCAGGGGTGCCATAAAACCCATTCCCATTAATATATGGTGCGGTAATTGAAATATGATAGTGATATATTCCAGATGGAAAATCAACTGTGGCATGGGTATGACCATGGTACACATCTAAGCCAGACGGATCTGTATTATTTTCCTCTTTAGGGCCATATACAGGAAATCCGTCTAATAAAAAACCCATCAAACTCCATTTAGTCGATCCAGATTTAACAGTTGTCAAGTAATAAGGCTCCACATGGTAATGATACATCCCTGATGCTTGCGGATGTCCCCAAGCTTGATCAAAACCATTTACTTCACCACCTAATGCAACTCCTCCTGCAGCATACTGATTAAAAAAAGGAACACCATCTAATGCTATACCCATAACGCCCATTGGCGTAGCACTATGTGTAGTGGCAGCAGTAGGATTTAAAGGTATTTTTAAGGTAATGGTTTGTGCTATAATATTATTTGGTGCTCTAATAAATGCACCACCTGTGAATGAAGGACTACTCGCAGATGGAGTGAAAGCTTCATACAAAGGATTGGTGATAGCCCAATATGCACTTTTGTGGTCAGGTTGATCACTGGTTTTAATTGTAATAAAAGTTCCATCAGAAGTAATACTTGTTTTTCCATATATTTTTGAATAAACAGCTGGAATAGCAGGAGGTTGCGTTGGTGTTGGTACAGAGCTATCATTTTTAGAGCAACTAAAAACAGACACAGCAATTATCAAAATACTTACTATATAAACGGATATTTTTGATTTCATAATATTTAATAGTTTACTTATTAGACTTTCTTTTTAAAAATAGTTTAATGCTTTAATTGAATATGCATTATTAATTAATTGCATTAAAGATTCAAATATAATACATTTATGCGGGTGTTAAAAAATAGAATATCATTATATAGCTAAAACATACGTTTGTCACCCCTATTGCCACATGAATTTAACGTAGTAAACTCTGGAGTGGAAATGGGATCCATTTACCAGTATTTGCTCTGTTAAATTCAACCGTGAAAGTTCCAATTTGTAAACCAATCAACGCAATGGAATTATCAAGTAATTGTTTTACAATATCTTTTACTTGCGATTTTTTTAATATTTTCCATAGTGATTTGTATTCTAAATTTTTAATAAGTAGTCCTAATTCTATTAACTAAACTTAAGTTGGGGTAAAAGTTTATGCAGCACTCACTAATTCAATTAAGAAGTTGATGAAGATTATAATTTATAGACTAGATTATATTGAAAAGTAAATAGCTTTTGTAACCGGAGGCAATAACTAAAATTTAAAATAAACAAACAGTCTTCCAAAATTTTTACTGTCATTTTCTATCCGGTGATATAGGGATTTAATTTGTGGGAGTTGTAAAAAACGTTCTACTTTTTTTCTTAATTGGCCACTCCCTTTTCCAGGAATAATTTCTACTTCTTTTATTCTTTTATCAATGGCATCTTCAAATGCCTGAAGTAAAGCTTTGTCAATCGCTTTGCTATTATTGTAAATGTTGTGAAGATCAACTTTTATTCTAGCCATTATTAAATTAATAAATTTAAATTAGTCCGGTTCTATTAAAATTAAATTAATTTTATTCCTTCTTTTTCAAAACTAATTATTCGTTGTTTATACAAATTTCCAGTAGTCATTTTGAAAGTTTTTTTACTCATTCCAAAAAAAGAATAAATATCTTCTGGCTCACTTTTGTCATGATAAGGCAAAAACCCATTATTCTCTTTTAGTAACCGGAGTATCTTGCCTGTTTCATCTTCCACTCTCGTGTAACCTGGCTTTCCGGCGGCTACATCTAATCTGTAGCGATCAGATCCTGTCTTATCTTCGGGATATATTTTTTTAATAAATCCGGTAAAACGGTCGCCTGAAGTAATATTTCTATAAATTTCGTTATGGTGTAATACACCTGTATGTTTGTTGTTGATAATTACTACATAGCCAATATCGGTTCTTCGATAAACGATAAGATCAACAATTTCCAATTCTTTTACTGTTAATTCTTCGTTGCTTAAAAAGGGCTCAATTTTTTCTGTTGCAGCCAATCTTCCGGTTTGTTCATCTAAGTATATTTTTACTAAGTATTCACCATTAGGGATCATGCTCTGTTGCTGTTTCGATTTAGGTACAAAGAGGTCCTTCATTAACCCATTATCTAAAAAAGCTCCATGTTCTGTAACACTTATGGTTCTTAATTTTACAATGTCACCTAATATGCCTTTCGGTTCCTGTGTAGTGGCAATTAGCCTGTCTTCTCCATCGTGGTATAAAAATACTTTTATTTCATCATCAATTTTAGTGCTTGGGGGCACGAACCGCTTAGGCAATAATATTCCTTCTGCACCATCTTCTAAATAAAGACCAAAGTCTACTTCTCTAATGACTTTTAATATATTGTATTCGCCTACTTTTATCATTATTAATTATTAAATATAAAAATTATTCTAATGAGCAAAGATACTATATACCACAAACAACACCACTAAATGCGTTATCTTCACCGCATTATAAAATTTAAATACTTTGAAGTTTACAGATTTTGGTTTTGACGAGCGTTTGATGGAAGGCATTGACGCCTCGGGTTATGAGGAAACAACCCCTGTGCAAGAGCAAGTAATACCATTGATTATGGCTGGTAAAGATGTAATTGCATCTGCACAAACAGGCACTGGTAAAACCGCTGCTTTTTTATTGCCACTTATTAATAAAATAATTACAGATCCACATGAGGATCACACCAACAATGCATTAGTGATTGTGCCTACAAGAGAGTTGGCAATTCAGATTGCACAACACATGGAGGGGCTTTCTTATTTTACCTCAGTTAGTTCAATAGCAGTTTATGGTGGTGTTGATGGGAATGCATTTGTTCAGGAAAAAAAAGCACTAAGTCATGGTGCCGATATAGTTATTTGTACCCCTGGCAAAATGATGTCGCATATTAAAATGGGCTATGTAAAAATGGCGGGACTTAAATATTTAATTTTAGATGAAGCGGATCGAATGCTAGATATGGGCTTTTACGATGATATTATGTTCATCATTGATAGTCTTCCCAAAAAGCGTCAAAATCTTTTATTCTCTGCAACGATGCCACATAAAATAAGAGAACTTGCAAGAAAAATACTACATCATCCAGAGGAAGTAAATATATCTATTAGCAAGCCGCCTGAAAAAATTAAACAAGAAGCTTTTATTGTTTATGAAACACAAAAAATTCCTTTGGTTAAACATTTGCTCAGTAATAGCAACTTTAAATCTGTTTTAATTTTTTGTAGTAGTAAAATAAGTGTTAAGCAACTTACTCGTGATTTAAAACGTGCTAAATTTTTAGCTGATGAAATTCATAGCGATTTGGATCAAAGTAAAAGAGAAGAAGTTCTAATTCAGTTTAAAAGTAGAAGGTTGCCCATTTTAGTAGCCACAGATATATTAAGTAGGGGTATTGATATTGATAATATAGATTTAGTGATAAATTATGATGTGCCCCATGATGGAGAAGACTATGTGCACCGCATAGGACGTACTGCAAGGGCTGCAGCCGAAGGCAGCGCCTATACATTTGTAACTGTAAAAGAACAGCGTAAATTTTTAGCCATAGAAAAATTATTAGGCAAGCCTGTTCCTAAAGCTAACGTGCCCGAAGAACTGGGCGAAACACCTGGTTATAATACAGGATCTTCAAACGCTCCCGCTAGTAATAGAAAGTTTAGTAGGCCATCCCAGTTTAAAAATAATTCAAGACGGTAGCTGCCTTCAACACTTATTTTTTATAATTTTATCTTATTATTTTCTTCTTATTATTGATAGTAGCCAAGCTTGGATTGTATATTTGTAAAAAAAATATATTAGCAACCAAATCTCCATATTAAACAGTCCTATTGAATATTTAAATGGGGTTACCACTTTTAAAGGCGACCTCTTAAAAAAGGAACTTGGAATATTTACGTTAAAAGATTTACTAGAGCATTACCCCCTTCGGCATATTGATAAAACAAAGCTTGATACAATTGCATCTTTAACTCCCAATAACGAGTATGGGCAGGTTGCCGGCAAAATAACACAGATTAATATTTTGGGGGAAGGAAGAGGTAAAAGATTATCTGCTCGATTACAAGACGAGACTGGAGAAATTGAATTAATTTGGTTTCAAGGTATTAATTGGGTACAAAAGGCAATTGAGGTAGGCAAAGCGTATATAGTATTTGGGCGGCTTAGTTTTTTTATTGGTAAGCCACAAATTGCACACCCCGAAATAGAAAATTTTACTAGCCAAAATGCAGATGGAAAGTCTTACTTAGAACCTGTTTATCCCTCTACCGAAAAATTAAAAGCAAAAACACTTAATGGTAGGGCTATTGGCAAATTAACGTATGCCTTGCTTCAAATATTTACGGATAAAGACATGCCCGAGAATTTACCGGCATCTATAATTAATCAATATAAATTCATTAGTCACTTTAATGCGTATAGGCAAATTCATTTTCCGGCAAGTGAAAAACATTATCAACATGCAGTTAGGCGCTTAAAGTTTGAAGAATTATTTTTTGCTCAACTTAGAATGGGGTTACTTAAGTCGACTAGGAAACGTTATAGCAAGGGTTTGATTTTTGGACAGATAGGCGATTTTTTTAATACTTTTTACAAACAATATTTGCCATTTGAATTAACAAATGCACAAAAAAAAGTGTTAAAAGAAATTAGAAAAGACACAGGTAGTGGTAAACAAATGAATCGTTTATTGCAAGGTGATGTAGGTAGTGGTAAAACAATTGTAGCATTAATGATGATGTTGATTGCTGCAGATAATAATTTTCAGTCTGTTATAATGGCGCCAACTGAAATTTTAGCACAGCAGCATTTTAATAGTATTATAGCACTTTTAAAAGATATGCCGATTTGTGTAATGTTGTTAACAGGTTCAAGTAAAGTCAAACAGCGTAAACAAATTTTAAAACTTTGTGAAGAGGGATGTTTGCATATTTTAATTGGCACACATGCGGTGATAGAGGATAAAGTTATATTTAAGAACCTAGGTTTTGCTGTAATTGATGAGCAACATAAATTTGGTGTAGCGCAAAGGGCACAATTATGGAAAAAAAATACCACTCCTCCACATATTTTGGTTATGACAGCCACGCCAATACCACGCACATTAGCACTTACTGCATACGGCGATTTAGATTACAGTATCATTGATGAATTGCCGCCTGGTAGGCAACTCATAAATACCCTGCATCGTTCCGAAAGTGCAAGATCGCAAGTAATGGATTTTGTAAAAAAACAAATTTTTAAAGGTAGACAAGTGTATATCGTTTATCCATTGATAGAAGAAAGCAGTAAGCTGGATTATGAAAATTTAATGAAGGGCTATGAAGAAATAAAGTCTTTTTTTCCGGAGCCAAAATACTGGATAAGCATGGTGCATGGAAAACAAAAATCCGATTTAAAGGAAACAAACATGCAAAGATTTGTAAATGCCGATACGCAAATTATGGTTAGCACAACTGTTATTGAAGTAGGTGTAAACGTGCCCAATGCCAGTGTAATGGTAATAGAAAGTGCCGAAAAATTTGGATTATCGCAATTGCATCAGTTGCGTGGTAGGGTAGGTAGGGGTGCTGAGAAAAGTTTTTGCATTTTTTTAACAGGTCCTAAAATATCAAATGATGCCCGTGAACGGTTAAAGATAATGGTGGCTACTAATGATGGCTTTAAGATAGCAGAAAAAGATTTGGAAATACGTGGTCCAGGAAATATAGAAGGCACAAAACAGAGTGGGCTGTTAAACTTTAAGCTGGCAAACATAGTCCAAGACAGAGTTATTTTGGAAGCTGCTAAAAATGCAGTAGAAATGATTTTAGATTTAGACCCCGATTTAAATTTGGAGATTAATGAGCCCGTGAAAAAATATTTACATCAACAAAAGGGAAAAACAATATGGAGTAAAATATCCTAATCGAGGTTTATATGGGTTTTAAAAATTGTTATTTTTTCATATTTATTCTGTAAATTGTAAAAAAGACCTACTTGAATATTTTAATTAAAATACTGCGCCAGTTTATTGTATTACTTTCATTAATTTTTTTTGCACAACCTATTCTGGCGCAAATTGAATTTGTACAAAATAAAGGACAATGGAATAGCCGGGTACAATACCGGGGTGATTTTTCTACGGGCGCTTTTTTTTTAGAAAATGAAGGGTTTACTGTATTACTACACAATGTAAATGATTTAAAAAATCTATCAGATCAAATGCATGGCCATAATCCCAATACAGCAAATACAGGTCAGCCTATCACGTTAAACTCTCATGCTTATAAAGTAAAATTTATTGGTGCTAGTTCATTTACCCAAAACGTGCCTGACAGAATACAGGCTTATCACAATAATTATTTTATTGGAAATGATCAGTCTAAATGGGCTGCCGACTGTAAAATTGCACAGGCGGTAAGCTATAAAAATGTATATCCTAATATTGATGTACGTTATTATAGTGATGGTGGAAAAATGAAATACGATATTATTGTTCATCCCGGGGGTAACATTAATGCTATAGCTATGCAATATGCAGGGGTTGAAAAAATAGAGATTAAGAATAAAGAGTTGATGATAAATACCTCGGCTGGGCTAATTAAAGAATTATATCCATACAGTTATCAGGTACTTAGTGGAGCAAAGCAAACTGTAAACTGTAAATACATTGTAAAAGATAATATTGTACGTTTTAGCGTAAGTGATTATGATGTTAATGCAACGATTATCATTGATCCGACCTTAATTTTTTCAACCTTTACTGGCAGTACTGCAGACAACTGGGGTTACACAGCCACGCCTGCTCCTGATGGCAGTTTTTATGCTGGAGGCATTGCATTTGCATCTGGTTTTCCTATTACACCAGGGGCTTTTCAAACTGTTTTTAGTGGTGGGATAAATGAAGATAATACAGGGCCTTATGATATTGCTATTATAAAATTTTCGGCTAATGGAGGCACTCGTTTATTTGCAACTTATTTAGGTGGTACCGGCAACGAACAGCCGCATAGTATGATTTGCGATGCACAAGGAAATTTAGTAATAGCTGGTAGAAGTAATTCAACTAATTATCCTGGGTCGCTTTTAGGTAATGGCGGTGCTTATGATATTGTATTAACAAAACTAAATGTTAGTGGCACCAGTGTATTAGGTTCTATTAGAATTGGGGGTAGTGGTAATGACGGCGTAAATATAAGAGGTAAATATATTGCACCAGAGGGAGCTGATGTAACTCGTAGAAATTATGGGGATGATGCCAGAAGTGAAGTATTTATTGATGCTGCCGGAAATGTGTTATTAGCTGGATCTACGCAATCGGGTGGAGCAGAGTCTGCTGGTGGTTTCCCAATTAGAAACTCTTCTATTCAAACAACTTTTGGAGGAGGAAGGCAGGATGGAGTAATTTTTAAATTATCGGCTAATTTGGGGACTGTATTATTCAGTACTTTTTTTGGGGGTAGTGGCGATGATGCTTGTTTTGTATTATCCCAAAATCCAATTAACGGAAATGTTTATGTTGCAGGAGGTTCAAATAGTACAAATTTGCCCGGTGATAAATCTGGGGTGTTACAGTCCGTTAATCAAGGTGGTGACGTTGATGGTTTTATTACTCAAATTTTAAATGATGGATCTGCAATTGTAAGAACCACTTACCAAGGAACAAGTGGCAATGATTTGGTATATGGAATTCAATTTGATAAGTTAGGATTTCCTTATATCATGGGTACTACAACTGGTAATTGGCCAGTATTTAATGCTGTTTTTAGTAATCCTGGGAGCAAACAATTTATCAGTAAACTTAAGCCCGATTTATCTGCTTATGTCTACTCAACTGTGTTTGGTACCATTGCGGCAGTGCCTAATTTATCCCCCATAGCTTTTTTGGTTGATCGCTGCCAAAATGTTTACGTTTCGGGTTGGGGAGGAGGAATTAATAATTTAAAGTTATTTCCATCGGCCGGAACTAGTGGCTTGCCTGAGGTAAATCCATTGTCAGGAATTCCGCCTCCTGATGGAGAAGATTTTTATTTTTTCGTGTTAGAAAAAAATGCGTTGAGCCAACTTTTTGGTACCCATTTTGGTCAAAATGGTAGTGTAGGAGATCATGTGGATGGAGGCACTAGTCGATTTGATGCGAATGGTGTTATATATCAGGCAGTATGTGGTTGTGGTGCTGGGGGGGCATTATTTCCTACTACTCCAGGATCATGGTCTAGAACCAATAATTCTATCAATTGTAACCAGGCTTCTGTAAAAATTGAAATGAATTTTTCAGGTATAGGCGCTAGTGTTAAAGCAACTATTAACGGGGTTATAGATACCATTGGATGTGTGCCGTTAACCATTAATTTTACTGATACACTTGCAAAAGGTAAAATGTATATCTGGGATTATGGCGATGGTAGTCCTAAAACAGATACTACTTATGCGCCTAATAATTCTATTGCTCATATTTATACTGCTGTGGGGTCTTTTCTTTTAACACTAATTTCAATAGATTCTTCCACCTGTAATATTTCTGATACAGCTTATTTAACTGTAAAAGTTGGCAATAATATTATTGATGCGGATTTTACTTTTTTTAAATTAGACTCTTGTAATAGTTTACGGTATCAATTTACCAATCTTACCACCGCCGTATTGCCTAATTACACCAATCAAAGTTTTCTTTGGAATTTTGGCGACGGATCTCCAAAAATAAGATCCGGTTTTGGTCCGCAAATTCATACTTATTTATCTACTGGTACCTATATAGTAACGTTAATAGTTGATGATACTTTATTTTGTAATGCACCAGATACAGCTACAAAAATACTCAGAATAAGTCCGAATGTAAAATCAATATTTACAACACCTGACCGAGGTTGTGTGCCGTACACGCCAGTATTTAAAAATATTTCTCAGGGTGGTACAGATTGGATATGGGATTTAGGCGATGGTAATTTTTCAACTAATTTTGAACCCACACATACCTATACATCAACCGGTACTTTCAATGTTCGTTTGATTGCTTTAGATACAGCTACTTGTAATAAACGAGATACATCGGCCTATTTTACTATTACTGTATTTCCAATACCATTGGCTAATTTTACTTGGACTCCTATTCCGCCAATTGAAAATACAATCACCCATTTTATTAATCAGTCTGTTGGGGCTAACCGCTATGTATGGACTTTTGGAGATGGTCAAGGTTCAACAGAAGTAAATCCATTTCACCTTTACAATACTACTGGAGTTTACCATGCTACGTTATTTGCGTTTAATATGGCCGATTGTGTAGATAGTTTAGCATTTGATATCCCCATTATTATTAAACCATTATTGGATCTTCCTAATGCATTTACTCCAGGGCGGTTTGGTAAAAACGGTATTGTAAAAGTAGAAGGTTTTGGTATTGCTACTTTAAGTTGGAAAATATTTAACAGATGGGGTCAGGTTGTTTTTGCTACAACAGATAATAATGAAGGTTGGGATGGAACATATAAAGGAGTATTACAACCAATGGATGTTTATACCTACACATTGGATGTAGAGTTTACAGACGGAAAGAAAGAAAGGAAATCAGGGGATATAAGTTTGCTGAGGTAAGGCGGTTATTTACAAACGTATTTAAAGAATGTATAAAAAGATAAAAATATTATTTCTTGTTGCTTATTACCTGTTCCTTATAGCACCTGCGTGGGCACAGGATCTTCATTTTTCGCAATTCTTTAATACGCCATTAACTACTAATCCTGCAAATACTGGTTTTATACCCAATGCAGATTACAGACTAGGGGCACATTATCGAAATCAGTGGAGTGCCGTAATGACAGTGCCATATAAAACAGTGAGTGTATTTGTAGACGCACAGTTGCTTAGAGATAAATTAAAAAACGGATGGCTTGGTTTAGGGGCGGTTTTATTAAATGATCAGGCAGGTAGCGGCAGTTTAACAAGTACAAAAATATATGGTTCATTAGCATATCATCATATGCTTGGTTTAAGTAGTTTACTATCTGCAGGATTTAATGTTGGTTATGCTGCTAAAAGGATTAATCAATCTAAATTAAAATTTCCTGATCAATTTGACGGCAAATTTTTTGATAATAACTTGCCTACTATTGTTTCATTAAACACAAATAATGTCAGTTATCCAGATATTCATGCAGGCATGAATTATGCCTATTTTCCTGATGAAAATGTGTACATTAATGCGGGGTATTCTATTCAGCATGTAAACAGACCGAAAGAATCTTTTTTTAATGATAATACTACCAGCGGACAAATACCGATGCGACATACAGGGTTTATAAATGCTATATTAAAATTAAATGATCGAGGAATAGTCAATCCCAATGCTTATTTTTCTACCCAAGCAAAAACTACCGAATTAGTTTTAGGGATAAATGCAAATTATAACCTATCCGAATTAGGTGAAAAACAGTTGATAGCGGGTATCTATTATCGGCTTAGCGATGCAGTAGTTCCTATGCTTGGGGTAGAATTAAACAATATGCGATTTGTTTTTAGTTATGATGTTACCTTATCGGCACTTAGCAAATATAATAACTATCGTGGGGCAACAGAATTTAGCATTATTAAAAAAGGGTTTTATCCTGATCATGCGGATAGGAAATCTATGTGTCCCGAATTTTAAGGATCGTGTATTTTTAAATTTCATTAACTCATTTAATTTTATGATTTTTGCGCAAATAATATTATATGCCAACTAGAGAAGTAGTAAAAAAAAATACCCTAAACTTTATTGAGTTGTTTAAACAAATTGTGGGGGATGCTTATGTTTTTGTTGATGCAGAAAGTTTAAATAACTATGCCCATGACGAAACTGAAAATTTACATTTTTTACCAGAGATAGTTATTAAACCTAGGACGGCACAAGAGATTAGTAAAATAATGGTTATTTGCAACATGCATAAAATACCCGTTACGCCGCGTGGCGCTGGCACGGGATTAAGTGGGGGTGCATTACCTCATTTAGGGGGTGTTTTGCTTTCTATGGAGCGTATGAATTCGATTTTAGAAATTGACGAACGTAATCTGCAGGTTATTACTGAGCCAGGGGTTATTACTGAAGTGTTACAAAATGAAGTTAAAGAAAAAGGATTATTTTATCCTCCTGACCCAAGCAGTAGGGGCAGTTGTTTTATTGGCGGCAATATTGCTGAAAATAGCGGTGGCCCCAAAGCAGTTAAATATGGCGTAGTAAAAGATTATGTATTAAATCTTGAGATTGTTTTACCTACGGGCGAAATTATATGGACGGGGGCTAACGTGCTAAAAAATTCTACAGGTTATAATTTAACACAATTAATCGTTGGTAGCGAAGGCACTTTGGCGATAGTAACAAAAATTGTTTTAAAGCTTTTGCCATATCCAAAATATGATTTATTAATGTTGGTGCCCTTTAATTCACTTGAAAAAGCAGGCGAAGCGGTAAGTGCTATATTCAGGGCAGGCTTTATACCTAGCGCTATGGAGTTAGTAGAAATAAATGCCTTGAAAATTGTAAGCAAATTTGTTGATAGCAAGGTTGTGCCAGTTACAGATGATATAGAAGCACATTTAATTATTGAAGTTGATGGCAATCATCTAGATACTTTGATGAGTGAAATGGAGTCGATTGCTGATTTACTTTTACAATATGATTGCGGAGATGTATTTTTTGCAGATGATGCACAACAAAAAACAGAACTTTGGAAATTACGCCGCCGTGTGGCAGAAGCAGTTAAGATAGATGGTTATACCATTGAAGAAGATACCGTAGTGCCAAGAGCCGAATTGCCAGCATTAATTACTGGGGTTAAATCATTGGGCAAGGAGTATGACTTTGATGTGGTATGCTACGGCCATGCCGGCGATGGTAATTTACATATACGGATAAAAAAAACAGGTAGTGTATATAGTTTAAATAACCCAGAGGTAATACCGGCATTAAAAGCCTTATTCAAATTAGTAAAATCATTAGGCGGCACTATCAGTGGGGAGCATGGTATTGGGCTAGTGCAAAAAGAATATATGGGTATTATTTTTGATGAAGTTAGTTTGGAATTGATGCGGGGAATAAAAAAAGTTTTTGATCCCAATAATATTTTAAACAGCGGAAAAATATTTGATAAGAGATTAAACTAAAATAAAATTAAGCATTAAAACATTGATATAAAAAAAGATTAATTAAATGTGTATAAAAAAATCAAGTATTGTTTTGTTGTTATTAAGTATTTTTAATACATCACAAGCTCAGCAGGTCGAAAAAAAAATTAGCGCGCCAGAAGGCGGGTTTAAAAAAGAAAATTTGTTTGTAGGCGGTGATCTTACCCTTGGGTTTAGTAATGGGTACTCCGCATTAGGGGCAAGTCCTTTTTTTGGATATAGTATTAATAAATATATAGATGTAGCGGTCTCCTTTAATTATATCTTTACTTCGCAGCGCGATTATAAATATTATGGTGATAAACTAAGACAAACAGTCTATGGTCCTGGCGCATTTGTACGGGTATATCCATTAAAATTTTTATTTGCTCAGGCACAGTTTGAGCATAATTTTATTAGAGTAAAATATTTGCCTGCTACCAATTCAGGATATCTTCAATCCATCGACAAAGTAGATGCAAACAGTTTACTAGTTGGTTTAGGTTATGCAGGTGGTCGTAGCGAAGACAATAAAAGTTTTTACTATTTTTCTATATCTTGGGATTTACTCAAAAACACTAATTCGCCATACATTGATGAGTTAAGAAGAGGCATACCCATTATTAGAGCAGGATATAATATTGCTTTATTTCAGGGAGGTAGTTACTACAAGAGATAAAGTAGCTACAGATAATTTAAAAGTTTATATGCTTTATTAAGCACTATCAGTTTATCTTCAATTTTATCGTATAAAAATTCTTCTGTTTGCATGGTTTGTGCAAAAGCTAATAAATTATTATAAAATCCTGCAGTATTAAGTATAAATATTTTTTTATCATGAATACTCAATTGATTCCAGGTAACTATTTCAAAAAATTCATCCATGGTGCCATAGCCACCAGGCAGTATAATAGCGGCATCACATTTTTCGTAAAGTATTTTTTTACGGGTATGCATTGTGTCAACAATAATTAATTCGGTTAATCCTTCATGGTGGGGTTCTCTGTCTTTTAAAATTTCTGGAATGATGCCAATAACTTTACCAGATTTTTCTAATACTGCATTGGATACTGCACCCATAATACCTTTATTGCCACCACCATAAATAAGGGTAATATCTTTTGATGCTAATAGATGTCCTAATACTTTTGCTTCTTCAATAAACAATGGGTTACTGCCATTTTTAGAGCCACAAAAAACTGCTAATGATCTTATTGCCATAAATTAATTAACTTGAATAATATTGCAAGCTAATTATTCGTAATTAATAAATCGTTATAAATTATTTTATGTCTCCAGTTATTTTATTTTCTTTTGTTATAGGATATTTTTTGTTACTATTAACTGTTGCTTATGTAACATCAAGAGGCAGCAATAACGAATCTTTTTTTATAGGCAACCGGAATAGTAATTGGATGTTAGTTGCTTTTGGTATGATAGGCACAAGTCTCAGTGGGGTTACTTTTGTAAGCGTTCCAGGTGGGGTAGGCACAGGTAATTTTTACTATTTTCAGATTGTATTGGGTTATTTAATCGGTTATCTGGTAATTGCATTTGTTTTGATACCCCTGTATTACAAAATGAACCTCACCTCTATTTATACCTATCTTGAAAAAAGATTTGGTATTAATGCCTACAAGGCTGGAGCTTTCTTTTTTATACTAAGTCGTGTGATAGGTGCTACAGCAAGGTTGTATTTGGTAATTAGTATTTTACAACTTTTTATTTTTGACAAATTGCATATACCTTTTGAATTAACTGCTTTGGTTATTTTGATATTGATTTTATTATACACTTTTGAAGGTGGGGTAAAAACAATTATTTATACAGACACTTTACAAACTACAGGTATGCTACTTGGTTTGATAGTTTGCATTATTGTTATTATAAAAGCTATGGACACAAATTTTAGCGGGGCACTATCATTAATGAATGACAAGGGGTACACTAAAATATTTAATACAGACATTAAAGCAGGCTCATTTTTTTTAAAACATATTATTGGGGGAATGTTTATTGCAATAGCTATGACTGGCCTTGATCAAGAGATGATGCAAAAAAACATTAGCGTAAAAAATATAAAAGATTCGCAAAAAAATATCATATCATTTACCGCTGTGTTAATAGTAGTAAATTTATTATTTTTATTTTTAGGGGGCATATTGCATTTATATGCAAGTATAAACAATATTACAACAGCTCCTGACGATTTATTTCCAACCATTGCCCTTAGCGATGCATTTAGTGGTACCATAGGTATTCTTTTTATTATTGCCCTCATATCCGCTTTGTTTCCTAGTGTTGATGGAGCAATAACTTCACTAACTTCTTGTTTTTGTATAGATATTTTAGGAATAAATAAAAAAGAAGGAACTGAAAAAGAAAAAAAACGAACGCGACTTAAAGTACATTTCACCTTTGCGGCTGTTTTTTTTGTAATGGTTCTTCTCTTTAAAGCTATTAATGATAAGTTAATTATTGATTTCATTTTAAAATTTGCTGGTGTTACTTATGGCCCATTACTGGGTTTATTTTCGTTTGGTATTTTAACAAAAAAATATCTCAACGATAAATTAATATGGGTCGTTTGCATCATTGCTCCTTCAATGGCTTTAGGTTTAGATATGCTCAGCAGTCCAGAATGGTATGAAAAGAAGCTACATATTTCATTAGGCTTAAAATTAATTTCAGAAAATATTTTTTATGGCTACAAAATAGGCAACGAATTAATTTTAATAAACGGCATATTTACTTTTTTAGGTTTATTGTTAATTTCTAAAAAAGACGATAAAAATTTAACAGGTCCTTTGTAACTTTACTATGTACCTAGCTGCAATTCTTCACAATAGTACTGTTTAGGCTGGCATTATTTTGTGGGTAAATTTTTTATTAAGGGTAAAATAATAAGATATTTCACTAATGGAGCTCATTAATCATAGGGTCGAATCGTATGCAAAGCATAATACTTCGTTATTGGATGATGTATTAAATGAATTAGAATTATATACGATTACTCACCATAAACATGCGCAAATGATTAGTGGTCATTTGCAAGGAAAAGCTTTAGAATTATTTAGTTGTATGATACAGCCACAAAGGGTGTTAGAAATTGGAACATTTACAGGTTTTAGTGCTTTGTGCTTAGCGAAAGGCTTGCAAACTGGCGGCAAATTACACACAATAGAATTAAGAGAAGAGGATGCAAATATAGCTTTAGGATTTTTTAAAAAAGCTGGAATGGGTAACAATATTTGTTTACACATTGGGCAAGCATTAAATATTATACCAATATTGGATGAGGTCTGGGATTTGGTTTTTATAGATGCTGATAAGGTGAACTATATTAACTATTACGAATTAACTTTACCGCTAGTAAAAAAAGGGGGCTGGTTACTGGCGGACAATGTATTTTTTCATGGTGAGGTATTAGCGGATAATGTTAAAGGAAAAAATGCAAAAGCAATGCAAGCTTTTAACGAACATGTTAAAAATGATAAGCGGGTTAAACAGGTAATGTTAACAATAAGAGATGGCCTCTTATTAATTCAAAAGCAATAAGTATATGGTTAAAATTAGTATAGCTATATTATTTTCTATATTATCATTTGCGGCAACTGCACAAAGAGTTACGGTAGAGGAATATATTGAGCAGTTTAAGGATATTGCTATGTATGAAATGAAACGTTCGGGTATACCTGCATCGATAACTTTGGCGCAGGGTATTTTAGAATCGGAAAATGGGAATAGTGAGCTGGTAAAGAAGTCGAACAATCATTTTGGCATTAAATGTAAAAGCAACTGGAATGGCGAGGTAGTTACCCATGATGATGACGAAAATGGGGAATGTTTTAGGGCTTATGCCAATGCAAATGCGAGCTACAGAGACCATAGTAATTTTTTAAAATTTAGCGCAAGATATAGTTCGCTTTTTAGGCTTGATCAAAAAGATTATACTAGTTGGGCCTTGGGGTTAAAGACAGTCGGATACGCAACAAATCCAAAGTACCCCGATTTGCTGATTAAATATATTGAACAATACGATTTACAACAATATACATTAAAAGTATTATCTCAATTGTTAGTAAAAGACCTTGTTAAAGAGAATGATTCTGCTGAAACAAAAATTCCGATTATATTTTCTAAGTATCAAGTGAATGATACACCTTTTGTTACAGGTATAAAAATAGATGCTGACAAAGTTATTTACATTAATAAAACCAAATGTGTTTTTGTTGAAAAAGGCACGTCTTTACTTGTGGTTGCTAATAAAAAAAATATCAGTTTAAGTAAATTAATGGATTTTAACGACATAATGGAGGAAGGTATTTTAAGTAAAAGTCAGTATGTATATCTACATAAAAAACAAAAAACGGGAGATACTGAATTTTATATTTCACAACCTGGAGAAACCATGTATGATATTGCACAAAAAGTTGGAATTCAATTTCGATATCTATTAGCATATAATAATTTAAATATTGGAGTACATTTAAATGCAAATACAAAGTTATTTTTACATCCTATTTTTACCCGTACTACAAATAAAGGTGGTGATAAAAAAATAAAATTACATTTTGTGGCTGCAAAAGAAGGATTAGCTGCTATAGCTAAACTTTATGACGTTACTGTTCAGCAATTAAAAAAATGGAATAAACTTGTTTCTGATAATTTGAAAATTGGCCAAAAAATATTAATTTCAAAATAACATTTTCTACTTTTGTAAAAGGATAAATAATTTAAAGTATGACTATTCAGGTTTTAGATAAAAAATTTCAGCCCTATATTAAAGCCGCTCAAATTCAGGAGCAGGTTAATAAACTAGCAAAGCAGATTAATGAAGATTATGCAGGCAAAAAGCCTTTGTTTATTGCCATTTTAAATGGGTCGTTCATGTTCGCTTCTGATTTGTTTAAAGAGCTTGATATTGAGGCAGAAATATGTTTTATTAAATTGGCTTCTTATAAAGGAACAAAGTCAACAGGAAATGTAATTACTTCTATAGGATTAGATACCTCATTAACAGGTAGGCATATTGTTATAGTAGAAGATATTGTAGATACCGGAAAAACCTTATATGAATTTTTGCCACAACTAATAAATCAGCAGCCTGCTTCGTTAAAAATCGCTTCATTGTTAAGTAAGCCAGAAGCTTTGATACACCCAATTGCAATTGATTATTTAGGTTTTGAGGTTCCAAACATATTTTTACTAGGTTACGGCCTTGATTATGATGGTTTAGGTAGAAATTTTAAGGAAATTTATCAGTTGGTAGAAGATTAATGAGGCTATGTAAATAAAAAAAAGAATATCTTAGATTAGGAAATATTGCTTTTTGTTACAATAAGCTTGCATTTGAAAAAATTATTTTTTCATATCTTTTTCATAATATCTGTCATTACTGCTAATGGACAATATTACTTACGTGGTGAAATAAAGGATGAAAAAAATCAACCACTTCAAAATGTTAAGATTCTCTTACATTCAAATAACAGTTTTTATTTTACCGGCTTTAATGGAGGATTTGGAATTATCGTTAACTCATTATTTGATTCAATAACTGTAAGTTTGGATGGGTATGAACCTAAATTAATAAAAGTAAATTGTGAGCAATGGCAGTATATTAATTTAAAAACTTTACCTTCCAATAGTAACAGCAATAAGCATAAACTTATCTCTGTCACTAAAAACTTAGATCAAACTTCCAAGAAGCGCTGGTTTATAGATAAAGAAACTTATTTTCAATTGGTTGAAAATGAATTTGTAAATGCTAATAAATTTCCAAATATCGGATTTTCATTAAATGTAAATAAGGCCTCATACAGTAATGTGCGTCGTTTTCTAAACACAAAAAGCATTGTTCCTCCCGATGCAGTTAGAATTGAGGAACTTATTAATTATTTTAATTTGCATTATCGGGAACCAATAAAAAATGATGTTTTTAGATTTGAATCACAACTTAGCTCTTGTCCTTGGGATACATTAAAGCAGTTATTTTTTTTAAATATCAACGCAAAGAAATTAGATCTGAGGATGATACCTCCAGGTAATTTCGTTTTTTTAATAGATGCTTCAGGAAGTATGGATACGCCTAATAGCCTGCCTTTATTAAAGGCGGCTTTTCAAATGTTTGTAAAAAATCTTCGCGCTATTGATACCATTTCTATTGTTGTTTATGGAGGTACTGTTGGTGTATGGTTGCAACCTACTGGTGGAAACGAGAAAGAAAAAATACTTAAGTCTATTGAAGAATTAACTGCTAGTGGAGATACCAATGGGGAAGCTGCAATTATGACTGCGTATGCGCTTGCTAGAAGTACGTTTAAAAAAGGTGCAAGCAATAGGGTTATACTAGCTACTGATGGAGATTTTAATGTGGGACTAGCCTCTGAGAAATCTTTAGAAGAATTAATAATTAAAGAAAAGCAGGGAGGTATTTATCTTACCTGCTTAGGTGTTGGAAGGGGAAATCTTAAGGATTCGAAACTAGCAACCCTTGCTAAATATGGCAATGGTAATTATGCTTATCGTGATAATATGAATGAAGCAGAAAAAGTGTTAATTAAAGAATTAACACAAACCTTTTATTCAGTGGCAGATGATGTATTTATATATTTAAAATTTAATGGAAATCTTGTAAATGAATATCGATTAATTGGATTTGATAATAAGCGTGATGCTATTTTGGATACTACTATTGATATAGACGGAGGGGAAATTGGTAGTGGTAATAGTGTATTAGCAATTTTTGAACTTGTGCCAACAAATAATCAGTTGTTTAAAAATGAGTTATCGCAAAAAGAAATTATTGCAGGTATCGAAATGCGTTACAGTCTTTTAAATGATACCTCCCATTTAGTTTTATCAAATTATTCCTTGGCTAATTTTACTGAGTTTAAAAATATAGACAAGGATTTACAATTTGCCACGGCGGTTGCTATGTTTGCGCTAAAAATAAAACAATCTAAATATATAAAATTGGTAAATTGGGCAGATATACAAAAAATTGCATTTGAATCGTATAATCAAAGTAGTTATTTACAAAGCGAATTTTTGCAATTAATAACTAAAGCACAAGAGATTTATAATCCAAAAAAACAAAGAAAGAATAGAAAGGATTAAGAAAACATTTCCCGAACCTTATCAAAAAAAGATTTGTCACTTTTTTCTGGTTTAGGTTTAAAATTTTCTGACTCTTGTAGTTTTTCTAATATTTCTTTTTCGGCTGTTGTAACATGTTGGGGCGTCCATACATTTATTTGAATTAGCTGGTCGCCTTTTTCATAGCTGTTTACATTAGGAAAGCCTTTGCCTTTAAGTCTGAATATTTTTCCACTTTGTGTACCAGCAGGGATTTTAATTTTTGCTCTACCATCAATAGTAGGTACTTCTATTTGGGTGCCAAAAACTGCGTCGGGTATAGATATATGAAGATCCAAGGCAACATTTAATCCATCCCGATGTAATTGAGGGTGCGATTCTTCTTCAATTAACACAATTAAATCTCCGGATGATCCTCCACGTTCTCCAGCATTTCCTTTACCACTAAGACTTAATTGCATACCTTCTTGTACGCCTGCGGGAATATCAATAGTTACTGTTTCTTCGCCATAAACTCTGCCATCGCCTTTGCAGGCGGTACATTTATGTGTAACGGTACTTCCTTCGCCATTACACGTAGGGCAGGTAGTAACAGTCTGCATCTGACCTAAAAAAGTATTCTGTACGCGTTTTACTTGCCCGCTTCCACCACAGGTTCCACAATTTTGAACACTATTTTTATCTTTTGCACCGCTTCCATTACAAGTGTTACAATGCACATATTTTTTTACTTTGATGGTTTTTTGAGCTCCTTTTGCAATTTCTTCAAAATTTAATTTTATTTTAACCCTAAGGTTACTGCCACGTGTACCTCTAGATCTTCCGCCGCCTGAGCTACGTCGGCCATTTCCACCACCAAAAAAACTTCCAAACGGACTTTCATCACCAAAAATATCGCCAAACTGACTAAAAATATCTTCCATATTCATTCCACCTCCACCACTATATCCACCTCCTCTGCTAGCACTGGAAGACTGGTGTCCAAATCTATCATACTGAGCACGTTTATCGGTATCGCTTAAAATTTCGTACGCCTCTGCAGCTTCTTTAAATTTTTCTTCTGCAGGTTTATCGCCAGGGTTTCTATCAGGATGATATTGCATGGCAACTTTGCGGTAAGCCTTTTTTATTTCATCTTGAGAAGAAGATTTGGCAACACCCAGTACTTCGTAAAAATCTTTTTTCGACATTTTTTATTCTTGGTATTTATAAAACTAATTTCAATTGTTTACTACAGTTATAAATTGGAGAAAAGGGTTATTTATTTTCCCACAACAACTTTTGCAAAACGTATTATTTTATTATTAAGATAGTAGCCTTTTTCAATTTCATCAACTACCTTACCTTTCATTTTGTCGGACACTTCCATTTCGGTAATGGCCTCATGTTTTTCTACTTCAAATTCAGTAGCTATACTTTCCATTGCAGTTAGTCCTCTTGCTTGCAAGGTATTTCTTAGTTTATTAAATACGAGAATAATGCCTTCTTTTTGAACTGCAATATCATCTATTTCTTTTAATTGCTTTTCGGCTCTATCGCAATCGTCCATTACTTCAAGCAAGGAGATAATTACATCCTTTCCAGCAGTTAGGCTAAGTTCGTTTTTTTCTTTTGCAGTACGACGTTTAAAATTATCGAATTCGGCAAAAAGGCGCAGATACTTATCTTTTTGTTCACTTATCTCAGCCGCTAGTTTTTGTGTAATATCTTCACCATCTGGATTGCTTAAATGAGTAATGCCGGGTACATCGGCATCTGCATTTATGTTAATTTCTTCGTTTTCTGGTATCATTATTTCTTTTTCTTCCATTTTCTTATTTTAAAAATTGGTTGCAAAGGTACAACAGTCAAACATTTTGCCAATGGTTCATTTGCAGTCAAATTGGCAATTATTTGCAAATAATGTGCCCATTACTGCACTATGTCTGACACGGATGTTACCTTTGTGAGTATGAAAAGCATTTTTTTGAATAAAAATATAAGTAGAAGAGTAGAATTGGGACATCCATGGATATTTGGAAATGAGGTAAATACTGGAAAAGCGCTAGATGCCGCCGCTAAACCTGGCGAAGTGGTAAATGTGTACACTTATGATAAGAAATTTATTGGCAGTGGCTATATAAATCCACAATCGCAGATTATGGTAAGGTTACTTACCCGTGATAAAGAAGAAACAATTGATGATCAGTTTTTTATTAACAGATTAAAGCGTGCCTGGGAATACAGGCAAAAAATTGGATATGCCGAAAATTGCCGTCTTATTTTTGGCGAGGCAGATGATATACCCCAATTGATTATTGATAAGTTTAATGATTATTTTATTTTGCAAACCCTGGCTTTAGGTATTGATGTATGGAAGCCTGCCATAGTTAAAGCTATTGAAACGATTTTTACCCCCAAAGGAATTTATGAACGTAATGATGTGCCTATTAGAGAACTAGAAGGGATGGAGCAGATAAAAGGGTTTTTATCGGAAGAATTTGATACCAATATAATTATTAACGAAAATGGGGTAAAGTTTCACGTAGATATTGCCAATGGTCAAAAAACAGGATTTTTTTTAGATCAACAAGATAATCGTAGAGCTATAAAATCTATTGTAAAAAATGCGGATATACTGGGAGCTTTTTGTTATACAGGGTCTTTCGAAATATTGGCAGCTCATTATGGAGCTAAATCAGTTTTAGGACTTGATATTTCTCAGAATGCCATTGATATGAGTATTAAAAATGCTGTTTTAAATGGGTTAGAATCTATTTGTAAATTTGAATGTGTTAACGCTTTTGATGTTTTAAAAAAATGGTCAAAAGAAGGTAAACAATGGGATGTAGTTATGCTTGATCCGCCGTCTTTTACTAAGAGTAGGGCTACAATTAGTAAAGCTGTTGCAGGATATAAAGAGATTAATTTACGCGGTATGAAATTAGTTAAACCCGGAGGTTTTTTGGTAACCTCTAGTTGTACAAATTTGGTACAACCCGAACTATTTTTAGATATTATTCAACTGGCTGCAACCGATGCTAAAAGAAAAATACGACAGGTTGTATTTAGTTCACAGTCGGCAGATCACCCAGTCATAAGAGGGCAAGAGAATACCCATTATCTGAAGTTTTTGATAGTACAGGTGTTATAAAAATGTGCAGTTATTTTACTATTTGAAATTTCCCCGACTCGATAATTTTACCTTCTTTATCTCTGAGTTGATAAACATAAATACCGCGATAAAAATCTTCTAAAGACAAATTTATGTGAGGGAATATTTTATTAATTTCTATTAATTTTTTTCCCATAAAATTATAAATCTGCAAGGAAAAAGATTTATCATAACCATACAGAAAATCGAAATTGATTGCTGTAGTAGCAGGGATTGGATAAGGCTTTATCAGTTTTGCAATTGGATCTGCCTGTGTAGGGCTTTTTGTTTGAGCAAAAGATGTAAAACTTATTCCAACAAATAAAATTAGTATGTAAATAATTTTCTTCAACAAAGTAAAAATAAGTAAAATGTTTTAAATATACAACTAGGGCTTTTAAGGGGGAAGTAATATGTTAAAAAGTATCGCGTTTGATTATTTCCGCTGTTTTGTCTTGCAAGGTAAATTATAGTTCAATTTATCCATTTTAGGTACTTATTTAGTACTTATCGTAAATGTTAAGGTTGTGTAAATATGTTAACAGCTTTTGCTACCTTTCACTTTAATTGGCAGGGTTAAATTTTTTAAACACAAAATTAATTATTATGAATAAGTACATTACTGAATTTATTGGAACTATGTTCCTTGTATTAGTTATAGGGGTGGCAGCAATTGGCGGCGCTGCAGACGCTATGGCCCCATTAGCAATAGGCAGTATATTAATGGTTATGGTATATGCAGGCGGGCATATTTCGGGAGGTCATTATAATCCTGCAGTAACTTTAGCGGTGTTGGTTAGAGGAAAAATTGATATGGGCGGTGCTTTAACTTATTGGATTGCCCAAATTGGTGGAGCTTTGGCAGCCTGGGCTATTGCTACATTTATTTTTGATGTAGTTGGTACAGGTGCTAGTGTTATTAAATCAACAGGACAGGGGTTGGCAGCAGAGTTTTTAGGCAGTTTTGCATTGGCTTATGTAGTATTAAATTCCGCTACAGCAAAAGGAACCAATGGCAATAGTTTTTATGGGCTAGCAATAGGGTTTACGGTAATGGCTTGTGCATTTACTTTTGGAAGTTTTTCGGGAGGTGCATTTAATCCTTCCGTAGCTATTGGTGCTTGTTTAATGAAAGGCTTTGCTTGGGCCGATTTGTGGATTTACTTAATTGGATGCTTAGGTGGTGGATCTTTAGCTGGTATTATTTTTAATCTAAATAATCCTGATGATAAATGAACGATTCTGTATTGCTAATATAGCATTTGTGAATGCAACTGGTTTATTGTTATCTAAACAATCTGTAAAAACAAAAATTTATAATTTGGGTTTAATTATTTTATATTCAAAAGTAAAAGTCTAATACGATTTATTTTTTCTTTTTGAAAATATAATTTAAAATTAAACTATCTACTAGGGAAAATCATCTTATATAGTTCGGGGGTATGGTTATTAAAAAAGAGGTTTTCATTTACTATTAAAGGGATACTTTATCACTTTAATATGTACAGCAGTTATTATGTATAACAATAGTTTTATTTTATTGGCACACAAAGGCCCCTGCGATGCGCAGGGGCCTTTTAACTAAAAATTATAACTCTTATTTAATTATTTTTTTTGATGATTTTGTTGCTTTAGCAGGAACTTCAGTTTTTTTCTTTGCTTCATTTTCTGCAACCCATTTGTCATAATCTTCAATGGCTAAAACGTCGCCAGTAATGGTAATGCTTTTTGTTTCATCAAAACCTGCAAATTTAACGGTAAGATGTTTATCAAAATGATTAGCTGCTGCTGCATTGTAGGTTGCGGTAATTGTACCTGTTTTACCTGGTGCGATAGGAGATTTTGTGTAGTCGCCAATAGTACAACCACATGTAGGATTAGCTTGTTCAATAATTAAAGGTTCGGTTCCAATATTTGTTACAATAAAAGTAGCTGTTGCCGGAACACTCTGTTTTATTTTTCCCAGGTCGATGGTTTCTGAAGTAAATTTAGCTACATCTGCGGTAGTTTTTTGGGCAAATAATAGGGTTGAAAAAGTAATTGTTGTTACTAATAATAATAATTTCTGCATGATAGTTTATTTTTTTTTTA
>CAMBEI010000027.1 GCA_945865645.1 Chitinophaga pinensis
AAACATTAAGTACACTATAAAATCATTGCAATTAAACATAACAGATATAGTAAATCATAATACAGACAAGTTTGAATTGGATTTAAATGGATTTTATCAAACTAAAAATATAGGTTCTGTATTATATGCCATAGAAATTTTGAAACAGCTAGGTTTTAACATTAACAATACTGCAAAAATAAAAGCACTTAAACAGGTAAAAAAAATAAGCGGCTTTTTTGGCCGCTGGGATGTAATAAGCGATAATCCTTCCATCATACTCGATGTTGCGCATAATGAAGATGGTATAAAACAATTATTACAACAAGCATCAGTGCTTAGGTGTAATAGATCGACAATACATATAATACTCGGTATGGTTAAGGATAAAGATGTGAGTAAAATATTATCTATTTTACCTACTGAAGCCATTTATTATTTTAGTAATGCACATATTGAGCGAGCAATGCCACATAATATTTTAAAAGAAATGGCGGATAATTATGGTTTACAAGGAAATGCTTATGACGATGTTAACGCAGCCTTATATGCAGCAAAAGGTAATGCTACAGTAGAAGACATTATAATCGTTTGTGGAAGTGTATTTTTGATTGCTGAAGTCCATATGAATTAAATTAGTAGTAACTAATTTTAAAAATCAGCCACTCCCTTTTAAAATTGAAGAGTGGCAGAGTAAATATTTAACAATCTAATAATAATATTATTTAGCCATTATTATTGTTGCGCTGCAGGATTATTTACAGCAGGCCTAATGGATTCCAATGTAATTTCAAAAATCAAAACGGCATTAGGTGGAATAGCGCCGCCAGCAGCACCGCCAGCACCATAAGCAAGATCGCTTGGAATAAATACTTTCCAATGATCTCCTTTGCGCATTAATTGCAGAATTTCAATCCACCCTTTAATTACGCCCATTACTGGAAAAGCTGCGGGCTCGCCTCTTTTAAAAGAATTATCAAATTCTGTCCCATTAGCTAAGGTTCCAATATAATTAACTTCTACAGTATCTATACTTTTAGGCGTAGGTGAATTGGCAGCTCCATTTTTAATCACTTCGTACTGTAATCCACTTGCAAGCGTAATTACTCCTTCCCGTTTTTTATTGGTTTCTAAAAAAGCAAGACCCTTACTTTTTTCTTCTAAACCTTTTTGAGCAGCAAAATTATCAAGTTGTTTCTGCATGCATGAATTAATAAGATCAGGCGATAATTTTGAAACTCTTTTATTATACACATCTTCAACACCTAGCGTCATTAAAGCCGTATTCAATTGATTAATACCCTGTGCTTGCATATTAGTAGCTACATTATAACCAGCAGCATAACTAAAACTGTCGATTAAATTTTTAAACAGCGGGACGGAAGTAATAATCTTTTTTTTAACTGTAGATTTTGCTGCAACTCTATTGTCTTTTTGAGCAAATAAACTAGCTGATACGGTTAACAGCAAAATTGTACTAATAAATACTTTTTTCATTAAAATTTATTTTTAAAAAAATATTCCGATTGTTATCGGAATGCAAATAAACGAATTTTTTAATTATCCCGCATTCCCTTCCCTGTTAAATGTATAAAAACATCTTCCAAATTAGCTGCTTTTACTTGTTTAGGTCGTTCAAAACCAGAAGATACAAGGTCATCAATCATTTTATCAGGACTATCCAATGAGATAATTTTACCTTCATCCATGATAGCAATTCGATCACATAATTGCTCTGCCTCATCCATATAATGTGTAGTAATTATAACAGTAGTTCCTTGGGTTCGTATGTCTTTAATTAATTGCCACAAATTTCTTCTAGCCTGCGGATCAAGGCCAGTTGTTGGTTCATCCAAAAAAATTATTTTGGGTTTATTTATTAATGTGGTAGCAATAGAGAATCGTTGTTTTTGGCCGCCACTTAATTCTTTGTATTTGTTTTTTGCCTTATCTGTTAGGTTTACCATTTTTAATAAAGCCATGGCGTCAACCGTTTCGTTATATAACCCGCTAAATAATTGAATAAGCTCAAACAGCGTTAGTCCGGGATAGTAACCCGAGGTTTGCAGCTGAACACCAATTATTTTTTTTATATTATCAGGTTCTTCATCCAAGTTCATCCCACAAATCATAACTTCTCCGCTCGTTTTTTGCCGGAGGGTTTCCATAATCTCCAGTGTAGTAGATTTACCGGCACCGTTAGGGCCAAGTAATCCAAAAATTTCACCTTCATATACATTAAAAGAAATGCCTGTAACTGCTTGAAAAATTCCATAATTTTTAACCAGGTCTTGAACCGAAATAATCGTCTTCATTTATTTATTTTCTTTTAACTCCGTGTTAATATATGCGTCTAACTCGTCCATCATTATTTTACTCCCAATAAACAAAGGTGTACGTTCATGAAGTTCAGTAGGCTGAATATCTAATATCCTTATTTTCCCATTGGTTGCCAAGCCTCCTGCCTTTTCAACAATAAATGCAAATGGATTACATTCATATAGCAACCTTAATTTTCCCTTGTGTTTATCTACTGTACTAGGGTACATAAAAATACCTCCTTTAATTAAATTGCGGTGCACATCGGCAACCATACTACCGATATAACGTTGCGTGTAAGGTCCTCCGCTAGTATTATCTTTTTTCTGACAAGCGATAATGTATTTTTTTACTGCTTCTCCATATTGAAAGAAATTACCATGATTTACAGAATATATCTTTCCCATATCTGGGCATTTAATATCTGGATGACTTAAGCAGAATTCTCCAATCGATGGATCTAAAGTAAAGCCATTAACACCCCTGCGGGTAGCATAAACAAACATAGTTGATGAACCGTAGATAACATAGCCAGCTGCAACCTGCTTATTGCCCTGTTGTAAAAAATCTTCTTTAGTTGCCGGCTTCCCTAACTCACTCACCCTTTTAAAAATACTAAAAATAGTTCCTATTGAAACATTCACGTCAATATTGCTACTGCCATCTAGTGGATCAAAAAGACAAACATATTTACTTTTATTACTCACTAGATCATCAAAAACAACAATATCATCTAGTTCTTCACTACCAATACCTGCACAACTAATTCCATGTTGCAACACCCCCATAAACTGATTATTAGCATACACATCCATTTTCTTTACTTCTTCACCCTGTATATTAATACTACCATCATCGCCCAAAATATCTACTAACCCGGCCTTATTAACTTCTACATTTACTCTTTTTGCTGCTAGTCCTAAATCACGCAAAAGCCCCGACAGCTCTCCCGTAGCATTAGGAAAATCTCGCATTTGCTGAATAGTAAATTCATCTAAGGTCTGTATCCTACGATTGATATTCATATTTAATTAATTATTAAGTAAATAATTAGTTTATTAAGCTAGATTAACGATTTTTGCAATCAATTTATCTGAGCTAAATTAACCCAATTTAATCAATCAACCCAATAATCGAATGAAGGTTTTTAAGTTTGGAGGTGCCAGTATTAATACTATTGAAAGAATTAAAAACACGGCCAATATTATTGAAACATACAAAGGGGAGCAATTACTCATCATTATTTCTGCAATGGGCAAAACCACCAATGCCCTAGAAAAAGTGGCTGACGCTTTTTTTAATAAAAAAAAGGACCTTGCCTTGCAATTATTTGAACAGGTTAAAGAAACGCATTTAACTACATTAAAATACCTGATTACCCTAAATTGGCAACAGGCCGAAAATCAATTAAAAAATTTTTTTACCGAAGTAGAATGGCTATTGCACGATAAGCCTGTTAGAGAATATGATTATTATTATGACCAAATTGTATGTTGTGGCGAATTATTAAGTACCACATTAGTGAGTATTTATTTAAATGAAATTGGTGTAAAAAATAGATGGATTGATGTAAGAGATATATTGCGTACTGATGATAATTTTAGAGACGCCTACGTAGACTGGAAATACACAAGTGAAAAAATAAAAACGGATATAAAGCCTTTGTTTAACGATACCAATATGGTAATTACCCAAGGATTTATTGGCGCTACAGATGAAAATGAAAGTACCACTTTAGGAAGAGAAGGTAGCGATTTTAGTGCCGCTATATTCGCTAATCTATTAGACGCCGAAAGTCAAACCATTTGGAAAGATGTGGAAGCGGTAATGAATGCCGATCCAAAAGAATTTACAGATGTAAAAAATATAGTTGAATTAAGCTATCGCGAAGTAATAGAGATGGCTTATTATGGTGCACAGGTAATACATCCCAATACTATAAAGCCGCTTGAGAATAAAAATATTCCTCTACATGTTCGCTCTTTTTTAAACCCATCGTTACCCGGAACAGTCATCAGCAATAAACCCACTCATAACCTACCCCCCATTATTGTTTTAAAAAAACAACAAGTATTAATGGCTTTAAGTTCAAAAGACTTTTCTTTTGTAGAAGAAAAACCACTTAGCCAGTTGTATGATATATTTGACCGTATAAAAATTCGTCCAAACCTATTGCAGCATGGAGCCATAGGCTTATTATGTTGCCTAGATGATAAATCTGAAAAAATTGACAAGTTGGCACTAGCGGCTTCAGAAATTTTTAATGTCCAATTGGAAAAAAATTTAACCCTATTAACCATCAGGCATTATACAGAAGAAAAAATTAAGGAACTAACAGCAGGTAAGAAAATATTACTGGAACAAAAGACAACCGAAACTATTCAGGTTTTAATGCGTTAATTAATTACATATTCGCCTTTTTTATTTATGAAAATAATAGGCACTTGCTTATTATTTTCAAAAAAATCAAACACTAATTTTATGTTTAGGATAAATTCATGCACAACCTGCCTCCCATTAATTGAATCGATTAAATAATTTAAGGATTGCTCATTATCATATTTAACAGGAAAAATATGCACCGGAATAAAATTTTGCCCTTTTGCTTTTACTAAAGAAGCAATTACATACACTTCTTCTATTGACATATCTTGTATGGCGATGCACCCGGTGGATACGCAGTTACCATGAATATAAATATCGCCGCCAGGCTTTACAGAATTACTTAATATTTTATCCGATGTATTTGGGTAATTTAACCCCAAAGACAAGTGATAGTTACTGTTTGGGTTAAATTCATTGATATAATAAAATCCTTCAGGAACCTGATTATCTCCTTCCGAACGCTTAGGACCAATACCTCCACTTTGCATACATATATGATATGTTTTAAACAAGGAATACTGTTCTTCAGCATTATTTTTTACCCACAACTCCAGTAAACGATCGTACTTAAAAGAACGGATATACAAGTATTGTGGAGGCCAGTTAAGTTTTTTTTCTTCAAATTTATTTTTTAAAGAACCCGTAATGCGACTAAAAATTTCTTTCGTTTTTTGAGAAGACTTTTTGTTTTCCAATAATGCAGGTTGAGCAAATAAAAATGTATTTGCAAATAGTGCAAGTAAGAGAGTTAGTAAAAAAGGAATACATAATTGCTTCATTAATAATATAGGGTTTATATTAATGTAAAATAAATATTTTATATGCCCATAAAATAGAGCGGCTATCTCAACTATTTAAACTTACTGTTATCTCTATTAATTGTTTTTTATTTCAATTATAAAATAATTTTTACAAATTACCCCTAGCATCCTGATCTCTTTCCAATGCTTCAAATAGTGCTTTAAAATTTCCTTTACCAAAACTTTTTGCCCCTTTTCGTTGAATAATTTCAAAAAATAAAGTTGGCCTGTCTTCCAAGGGCTTACTAAATATCTGTAGCAAATATCCTTCTTCATCTCTATCAATTAATACCCCTAGTTTTTGCAATGGCGCTAAATCTTCATCAATCTTACCAACCCTATCCAATACAGTTGCATAATAACTATCGGGAATATTTAAAAACTCAATACCCCTTTTTTGTAATTCAGTTACTGTTTTTACAATGTCGTGGGTGGCAATGGCAACATGTTGCACCCCTTCGCCATTATAAAAATCAAGATATTCTTCTACCTGACTTTTTTTCTTCCCTTCGGCTGGTTCGTTAATAGGAAATTTTACAAACCCATTCCCATTACTCATCACTTTACTCATTAATGCCGAATACTCAGTTGAAATATCATTATCATCAAAACTTAAAATATTTCTAAACCCCATCACTTCTTCATAAAATTTTACCCAAGGGTTCATCTGGTTCCATCCTACATTTCCCACACAATGATCAACATACAATAAGCCAGTATCAGTTGGATTATAGTCGGATTTCCATGCCCTAAATCCAGGCATAAACAGGCCTTTATAATTTTTACGCTCTACAAAATTGTGCACAGTTTCCCCATATGTATGAATACCACTCAGAACCAATTCTCCATCCGTATCTTTTAATATGGTTGGTTCCATATACGATTTACCTCCACGCTTAGTAGTTTCTTCCCAGGCAGATTTAGCATCATCTACTTGTAAGGCTAATACTTTTACACCATCTCCATGTTTGTAAATATGATCGGCAATTGAATTATCTGATTGCAAAGGAGTAGTTAAAACAAAAGTTAACTTATGTTGCCTAATTACATAACTTACTTTGTCCTTCACGCCTGTTTCTGGGCCTGCATATGCCAGCGACTGAAACCCAAAAGCAGTTTTATAAAAATGAGCTGCTTGCTTAGCGTTACCCACATAAAACTCTACATAATCGGTGCCATGCAATGGAAGGAAATCAGTTGCACTATTGTTTGTTAATGTAGATTTAGTTACCGTTTCCATTATAATTAAATTAAAGTGTAAAAAATGTCGTCAATTATTGTTAACCCCTAGATTATATTAGCCCCATCAGCAAAACAAAAGGACGTAAATCAAGCTAACCTAGCGAATCCAAAGCAAGCGCAAAAATCAACAGGGAATAACTGTTGCGCTTATCAGAAAATAATTTATGTGGATAATCTGGAACCATATCTTAAAACAAAGATAATGAAACTTATTTCAGTTCGGCTCTTAGATTATATATTTGCTATATGATTAAAGTAGGTATATTAGGAGGTGGACAACTAGGTAGAATGTTATTACAATCAGCAGCCAATTACCCCGTGCAAACATTTGTAATGGAAAATGATGCAAACTGCCCAGCAGCTCATCTTTGTCATCATTTTACAATAGGCGATATCCGTAATTTTGAAGACGTATATAATTTTGGTAAAGGCTTAGATGCGATCACTATTGAAATTGAATCCGTAAATGAAGAAGCATTGGAAAGATTAGAAAGCGAAGGGGTAAGAATTTATCCAAAACCAGCTGCCTTAAAAATTATTAAAAATAAAATTCTCCAAAAACAATTTTATAAAGAAAATGAAATACCAAGTAGTGAGTTTATAATTACAGCAAATAAATTAGACCTAAACCAACATATTGATTTTTTACCAGCTGCACATAAAATTGCTTTAGGCGGTTACGACGGTCGCGGGGTTCAATTAATAAAAACAAAAGAAGATCTTAGCAAAGCATTTGATGCCCCAGCAATTTTAGAAAAATTAGTTTCTATTAAAAAAGAAATTGCAGTAATTATTGCTGTTAATGATGAAGGCGAAAACGCTGTTTACCCATCTGTAGATATGGTTTTTGATAACCGACTTAACTTACTCGAATACCAAATAAGCCCAGCTACGCTTACAAATAAAGTTTTATGGAAAGTGGAAGCCATTGCACTGAAAGTAGTAAAAGACCTGAAAAGTTCTGGCATTTTTGCTGTGGAATTATTTGTTGATATAGATGATAATGTTTTTGTAAATGAAACAGCCCCTAGAGTACACAATAGCGGCCATCATACCATTGAAGGCAATTACAGCTCACAGTTTGATATGCTTTGGCGCATTATTCTTGGTTACCCTTTGGGAAGTACCGAAGTTATTTTACCGGCAGCTATTGTAAATTTATTGGGAGAAGCTGGATATGCAGGCGAAGTAGTTTACGAAGGACTACAGGAAATTTTACAAATAGAAAATGTATTTGTACACATTTATGGAAAAAAAGAGACTAGACCAGGAAGAAAAATGGGCCACATTACCATATTAAGTAAAGAAAAACAGGAGTTAATACACCAAGCAAATCGTATAAAACAAACAGTAAAAGTTAAATCAGTAAATTAATATAATTTACCATTTATATAAAAAATATTTAAGTTATTTAATCTAGCTTAAATTTACTCGACTAATTAAACTTAAAAAAAGTGAAAACAATATTTGGGTATTACAATTTTTTTTACTGGATAGCTGCTTTGCTTGTTTTATTCTCATCATGTAAGGATGTAGATAAAAATAAGTATGCCCCTAGCACAGCTAAAAATTCAGTACAAAAGGTAGAAGGCTATATTGTAAAAACCATGTTGGTAAGTGATAAGGGAGAACTTCCAGGTACAATTATTGCAAATGAAACAACAGAAATACATCCCGAAATTTCAGGTCGATTAGTTTTCCTAAACATTAATGAGGGAAAAACAGTGAGTAAGGGGTCTTTACTGGCAAAAATTTATGATGCTGATTTACAGGCTCAAGTAAAAAAAATGAATGTACAATTAGCTGTTGCTGAGCAAACCGTTAAACGAATGGGCGAGCTGTTAAAGATTAGTGGTGTAAGTCAGCAGGAATATGACTTAAGTGTACTTCAGGTAAACACCATTAGAGCCGACCTGGAGATTATAAGTACAAATATTAGTAGAACAGAAATTAGGGCACCTTACAATGGGACGGTAGGATTAAAGAATATTAGTTCAGGGGCTTATATCACGCCGCAAACAACCATAACAACCATTAGGCAAAACAGTCAATTAAAATTAGATTTTGTATTACCTGAAAAATTTACAAACAGTTTAAAAGTAGGACAAGTACTTGATTTTACAGTAGAAGGTAATTCTAAAAAATATAGAGCAAGGATAATTGCTGCAGAATCTGGCTTGGCAGAAAATACACGTAGTCAGAATATTAGAGCAATAATTATTAATAATGATGGAAGTTTATTGCCAGGAGTTTTTGCAAAAGTTATTACTGATTTTAATGCAGATCCAAATGGATTAATGATTCCTACACAAGCAATACTACCTCAAGCACGTGGCAAGAAAGTTATTGTGTACCGAAGTGGTATAGCCAAATTCACAGATGTAATTACTGGAGTAAGAGATGTTTCTTTTATACAAATTGTCAATGGATTACAAGTAGGCGACACCGTTATTACTACGGGATTAATGGGGCTTAAGCCTGACGCAAAGGTTGAAATAAATAAATAAAGCTGATAGGCGTATGAAGATTTCAGAATTTAGTTTGCGAAGGCCCATATTTGCCATTGTACTCAATATACTTATTGTGATATTTGGGGCAATTGGATACTATTTTTTGGGGGTGCGAGACTTTCCTGCACTTGATCCGCCAAATATTAGTGTACGCACATCATACCCTGGTGCTAATGCTGAAATAATAGAAACCCAGATAACAGAGCCTCTAGAGAAATCCATTAATGGTATAGCAGGTATAAAAAATGTATCATCTCAAAGTTCACAGGGCAGTAGTAATATAACAGTAGAGTTTGTATTGGGTAGCAACTTAGAAGAAGCGGCTAATGATGTACGCGATAAGGTATCGCAGGCAGCTCGTCAATTGCCAAACGATTTAGATGCGCCTCCTGTTGTATCTAAAGCCGATGCTAGCAATGAGCCTGTTATCATCATGCTTTTACAGAGTCAAATTCGCAACTCCTTACAGGTAACCGAATTTGCAAATAATAATCTTGTAGAACGTTTACAAACAGTACCTGGTGTGAGTAATGTAATTATTTGGGGCGAAAAAAAATACGCCATGCGTATCTGGTTTTCCCCTTCAAAACTTAGTGCTTATTCCCTCACACCAAACGACGTTCAAACTGCATTATTAAGAGAAAATGTTGAACTACCTTCTGGAAAAATATCAGGTAATGCTACAGAACTCTCTATCCGCACCTTTGGCAAACTTAATACCGAAGAAGAATTTAATAACCTCATCATTAAAAATATTAATGGCACGGATATTAGATTAAAAAATATTGGAGAAGCCCTACTTGGACCCGAAAACGAAGAAAGCGTTTTAAAAGAAAGTGGCATCCCTATGATTGCACTGGCTATTATTCCACAAGCTGGTACCAATTATATTGCAATTTCTGATGAAATAAAAAAACGTTTTGAGCAAATAAAAAAAGATTTGCCTGCCGATATCCGTTTAGAGATATCATCAGATCAGACAGACTACATCCGAAAATCAATTAGCGAAGTTGGAGAAACATTAATGCTAGCTTTTTTTCTTTTAGTAATGATCATCTATCTTTTCTTTAGAGAGTGGCTAATTGCCATTAGGCCTTTAATAGATATACCTGTTTCATTAATTGGTGCTTTTTTTATTATGTACATTTCTGGCTTTACTATAAATGTACTTACCCTATTAGCCATTGTGCTTGCCACAGGGCTTGTTGTAGATGACGGCATTATAGTCACAGAAAATATCTATAAAAAAATGGAGGGGGGCATGCCCAAGTGGCAGGCAGCTAAAGAAGGCACTAAAGAAATTTATTTTGCTGTTATTGCTACATCTATCACATTAGCAGTTGTATTTTTACCCATTATTTTTTTACAAGGATTTGTAGGCAGATTATTTCGAGAGTTTGGCGTTGTAGTAGCTGGCGCGGTATTAATATCTGCTTTTGTATCGCTTACCTTAACGCCATTACTCAATGTATACCTTGCAAACAAATCACACAAACATTCCTGGTTTTATACCTTTACTGAACCATTTTTTCGGAATCTTGAAAATGGTTACCGAAGTGCTCTAAGCAGGTTTATAAAATGGAGGTGGGTAGCATTCCTAATCATCATTGCCTGCTTTTCGATCATTTATTTTGTGGGCAGTAACTTACAAAGCGAGTTGGCTCCCATGGAAGATAAAAGCGGTTTTCGTTTATCTGTTACAGCTCCCGAAGGTACTTCTTATGATGCTATGGATAAGTTCATGGATAAACTATCTACCTTTTTAATTGATTCTATCCCAGAAAAAAAATATATGGTAAGCATGACTGCACCTGGCTTTACCGGTTCTGGTTCATCTAACTCGGGCTTTATAAGGGTTGCATTATGTAGCCCCCCAGATCGTAAACGTAGTCAGCAAGATGTTGTAAACTGGATTAATAAAAATCTCTCCCGCTTTAGCGAAGGCAGAGCATTTGCCGTGCAAGAGCAAACTATTTCGGTTAACCGCCGCGGAGGACAGCCCGTACAATTTGTATTACAAAATACAAATGCAGAAAAAATAAAAAAAATTCTACCTCAATTTTTAGAAGAGGCAAATAAAAATGCAGCACTAACTGACATAGATGTAGATCTAAAATTTAACAAACCAGAGCTTCGCATTAACATAGACAGAATGAAGGCGAGTGCTCTAGGCGTAAGTATTGATGCTATTTCGCAAACACTACAATTATCTATGAGTAATCGTCGGATGGGGTACTTTACCAGAGAAGGTAAACAATATCAGGTGCTGGGACAAGTTGAACGAAATGATCGGGATGACCCATCGGACCTTAAAAGTATTTATGTCCGCAATACCCGTGGTGATGCCATCTCATTAGATAACCTCATCACTTTATCAGAAGAAGTGATACCGCCTACCATTTATCATTTTAACCGATATAAATCTGCTACCATTTCTGCAGGACTGGGATCTGATAAAACAGTTGGTGATGGGATAAAAGCCATGAATGACATTTCAAAAAAATTACTTGACGACACATTCACCACATCACTCAGTGGATCCTCTAGAGATTTTGCTGAAAGCTCGGGTAATACCACTTTTGCATTTGTACTTGCATTGATACTTATTTTTTTGGTATTGGCTGCGCAATTTGAAAGCTTTATTGACCCCTTAACCATCATGGTTACAGTGCCCCTTGCTATTGCAGGTGCGGTACTTTCTTTATGGCTCTTTAATCAAACACTAAATATTTTTTCGCAAATTGGTATGATCATGCTCATCGGCTTAGTAACTAAAAATGGTATTTTAATAGTAGATTTCGCAAACAAAAAACAACTGGCAGGTAATAAAAAAATACCTGCTGTTATTGAAGCGTCGGTTGCCAGATTTCGCCCTATCATTATGACTAGTCTTGCCATGAGCTTAGGCGCGTTGCCGCTTGCCTTATCACTTGGAGATGCATCTACTAGCCGTATTCCATTAGGAGTTGTTATTGTAGGAGGTGTTTTATTTTCACTGTT
Source organism: Chitinophaga pinensis (assembly GCA_945865645.1). Taxonomy (GTDB): domain Bacteria; phylum Bacteroidota; class Bacteroidia; order Chitinophagales; family Chitinophagaceae; genus Ferruginibacter; species Ferruginibacter pinensis_B. The sequence continues at coordinate 12,236 of CAMBEI010000027.1, forward strand.
GCTTACACTCTTTGTAATACCAGCAGTATACACCTACCTATCAACAAAGAAAAAGAAAAATACTTTAGAAGAGATGGATGAAGCCGCTGCTATTAAATAAAAATAAAAAATGAACCTTTTTTTTAAAATACTGAATACTTTTTTTTCTGTTGTCATATTTTGTCAACCATTGATTGCTCAAAATAAACTAACTGTTGAGCAAGCGATTATTGCAACCATTGAAAACAATTACGATATACAATTACTGCGCAATGACTCTAGTTCCTACGCCCTAGATAAATCATATGCCAAGACTGCTTTTTTACCTAGGATAAACGCAATAACTAGTTTGATATATAACAATAATAATCAAAAACAAAGTTTTACTGACGGCACTAAAAGAGAAAAAAATAATGTAAGATCTAACAATTTAGCTGGGGCTGTGCAACTTGACTGGACTCTTTTTGACGGTTTTAAAATGTTTGCAACCCGCGATAAACTAGATCACCTTATACAACTTGGGGAACTAAATATAAAAAACCAGATAGTAATATCTGTTGCGTCTGCAATAAATAACTATTACAATATTGTAAGGCAAAAACAACAACTTAAAGCCATTGAAGAGCAAATGAGTGTTAATGAGGAACGCGTAAAAGTTGCCGAAAAAAAATTAAGTGTGGGCTTGGGCGCTAAACCCGAACTACTGCAAGGTAAGGTTGACTTAAACGCACAAAAAGTTGCTAGATTAAAACAGCAAACATTAATTGAGCAGTTAAAAGAAGTGCTAAATCAAATAATGAATGTGGAAATGAACACCCAATACGAAGTTTCAGATACCATCACATTTGTTAATAACATTAACCTTGGCGAAATAATGGGCAATCTTGAAAGCACAAATCTACAATTACAATTAACCAAAAAAAATATCGATATCGGCAAACTTACTTTGATAGAACGAAAAGCTGATCGTTACCCCAAAGTTAGTTTTAACTCTGCCTACAATTATTCAAAAACAAATAATAAAGCCGTTGTAAATCCATTTACACCACTATATAGCAGAAATAATGGATTCAATTACGGATTAGGTATTAGTATTCCGATCCTAAATGGGTTTAATGCAAAACGTCAAGTACAGCAGGTACAGCTTGATATTGATTGGCTTAATATCACTTATAAAAATCAAAAATCAAAAATTGACCTGAGTATTACTAATACTTTTAAAGATTATGAATTACAAAAAAAGATGCTGACGCTTGAAGAAGACAATATTATTTTAGCAAAAGAGAATGTGTTTATCTCTTTAGAAAGATTAAGACTGGGTATTTCTACCTATCTCGAACTTAGGGAAACGCAAAAAAGCTTGGAGCTTGCTTATGACCGTTTAATTGCAGCAAGATACAATGCAAAATTAGCAGAAACAGAATTGCTGTGGTTAAAAGGCGATTTAGTAAAATAAATTAGACGTAAATTATTTTTGTGGTTTTGCATCTTTACATGAAATAATTATCTTGCATAAAATAAAACCAAATGAGTATTCCTTTAGTTGCAATAGTAATGGGTAGCGAAAACGACCTAGATATCATGAAAGGAGCTGCCGAAATGCTGCGTCAGTTTGATGTAGAACCAGAACTTACAATTGTATCAGCACACCGTACTCCTGAGCGCCTGCGCGAGTATGCTAACAAAGCAAAAGAACGAGGAATAAAAGTTATAATAGCAGGTGCTGGCGGAGCTGCACATTTGCCGGGCATGATTGCGGCACAAACTATTTTACCCGTAATTGGCGTGCCCGTTAAATCGAGTAACAGTATTGACGGATGGGATTCTGTACTATCTATTTTACAAATGCCCTATGGTGTACCCGTAGCTACTGTAGCCTTAAACGGTGCAAAAAATGCCGGTATTTTAGCCGCACAAATACTGGCACTGCACGACACCTCTATTGCAGGAAAATTAGAAGCATTTAAAGAATATCAAGATGATATTGTAATGGAAAGTGTAAAGAATGTAAAAGAATTAGGATTTAAAAATGATTTTGATAAATAAACTATGATCTCGAAATATATTGCTCCATATGGTTAATAATAGATTTTTGCTCTTCAATAATATGCCTTACCACATCGCCAATAGAAATAATCCCCACCAACTTATTATTATTAACAACAGGTAAATGCCTAATATATTTGTTTGTCATTAATTGCATACAATCCTCAATTGAACTTTGGGATGTGACCGTAATTAAATCCCTTGTCATAATATCTGCAACCTGCGTATCCTTAGATGATTTTCCTTGTAACACAATTTTACGCGCATAATCTCTTTCTGTAAAAATACCAGATAATTGTTCATTTTCTATTATCAATAGTGCACTTACATTCTTCTCCATCATTAATTCAAGCGCCTTATATACCGATGTAGTTGGTGTAATTGAAAATAACAACTCCCCTTTTGTGAATAAAATTTTACTTACTGCTACCATAAATGACAAATTTAATTAATCTTTTCAGCTCAATAATATTTGTAATAATAAAATTAACAATTATTATCCAAAATAAAAATAAATATATCTTTGATATAATATATAGGCTAATATTGTGTATAAGCATACTACAGATTGCAATTTTACGAGTTGCAATTTTACAATTCCTCCAAAATAACAAATTTCTGTTCTACACCCAATGAATTTATATACATTGCATTTAGATACCCTTCTCCCCATTTTGCATAAAAGGGCAGGAAATTTTCTATGCGCTCTTGTAAATTATTATGCGGGAATAAATGAGATTTTAATTTTTGTAATTGCTGCTCCTGCACTTCAAATTTTTTCTTTTCGGCACGAAGCATTTTCTTTTCAAGAGCTTCAATTTTTTTTAACGCTTGATTCTCTAAAACTTGTGTATGAATCTGTAGTGTTTTATCAACTATGCCTGCAGTAATTTTTAAAGCAGCATAAAATGTATGCAAAAATTGTTTTTCTTTTTGTAAACTTAACTGAACTGCACTCTCCCTCTTTACCAACTCATAGAGCAAATCCTGATTTAACTTAAATAAATTGGCAATAGAAAATCCGAGAGCTTCTGCTTTTTTAGCATACTTTTTTTCGACGAACAAAAAAGAATTCCGCATAACTAAAACGGGGAATGACACATTCGATTCTTCAAAAACTGTTTGTAATTGCAACCAATAAGTAATTTCACTGCCACCGCCAACAAAAGCCACATTAGGTAGGAGCATCTCTTGAAAAACAGGCCTTAAAACAACATTAGGACTAAACCTTTCTGGATTAGATTTAAGTTGTTGCAAAATTTCCACCTCGGTAAAACTAATATCAGTATCCTTAACTGTAAAACAATTATCCAGCTTTACAATTCTATCTCGTCTATTTTTATTTAAGTAAAATAAATTTAATTCTCTGCCAGCTGGTTGCATTTTATACATTGCTGGAAATTTTGAAACCGTGTCTTTAACATTCTTGCTAGAAAATTGAGTTAACAATTCTTTTTCAACAACCGGAACAAAGGCTCTTTTATATTCTGCATCATCTGGCAACAAAACAATCAACCCATACTCGCCAAATAAAATATTAACAAATTTAAAAGTGGCTTGTTCTATCGTATTCTCTTCAGTGTAACAAGCATTCATTTTATTTACTATTTCAGCCCCATATGAATGAACTGATATTTCACCTTCAAAACCATTCAGCATTTTTATCAATGCTTTATCAATCTTCATTCTGCCTACTGCACCAGTTTGGTTTGTTTGCCATTGGTGTTTGTTTGCGTTTATATACACATGACCTAGCTCATCAAAATCAGCATCCTCACTCCCCATGTAAAACATAGGCACAAAATGATTTTCAGGCATGTCCAATTTTAGCGTTTCGCAAAGTTTAATCGCATGCAAAATCTTATATATAAAATATAAAGGTCCGGTAAAAATATTAGGTTGATGCGCTGTGGTAATGGTAAAGCAATTGGTGTTGCCTAATTGCTTTATATTATGCTGTTGCTTAACTGTTGAATTTTCGCTTTTATAATGTTTATGTAACGTATCAACAAGTAATTTTCTGTTTGTAGGAAACGATTTTCTTTTTTCAATGGCTTCTTTTATTCCTTCAATAGAAACGGGGTGCTTATAAAAGGGTTGAAGCTTTTCATCTCCCTGTATATAATCCAAAATTAATTTTGAAAAATTTTCAGTGTCGTTATAAGATATATGCTCCGCTTTAATATTCATTATTCAATAATAAGTAATTTTAAATACCTAATCATAACCTATTTGTTAAACTATTTCTCCCACAATGTCATAATCATATGCTTTGGTAATTTTTACCTGTACAAATTCCCCAATGATTAATTTCTTTTTAGATTGAATAATAACTTCATTATCTACTTCCACACTATCAAATTCAGTACGACCTAAATATCTACCCGATTCTTTTTTATCAATTATAACTTTAAATATTTTTCCTACTTTTTCTTGATTTTTTTTCAAACTTATTTCCTGCTGTACTTCCATTATTTCCTGTGCTCTTTCTTCTTTTTCTTCTGGCAAAATACTATCAATCAAATCATGCGCGCTGGTACCTTCTTCATGACTATACGTAAAAATACCCACTCTATCGAACCGCATTTTTTGTAAAAATAATTTAAGCTCTTCCACATCATTTCTAGTTTCGCCAGGGAATCCAGCAATTAATGTAGTGCGTAAACAAATATTGGGCATCCTATTTCTAATTTCTCCAATCAAATCTTCCATTTCTTCGCGGGTAATTTGACGCTTCATTAAATGCAACATATTATTAGCCGCATGTTGTAATGGCATGTCGAGATAATTACAAATATTATCCCGTTCTTTTATTGCATCAATAATTTCAATAGGAAATTTAGATGGATAGGCATAATGCAATCGTATCCACTCTAACCCTTTTATATCTGCTAATGCATGTAATAATTTAGGCAGCTCTCGTTTTTTATAAATATCTAATCCATAATAGGTAAGCTCTTGTGCAATCAGCATCACTTCCTTTACACCGCGGTCAACTAAGCATTTAGCTTCATCTACCAGCGATTCAATAGTGCGACTAACATGTTTACCACGCATTAATGGAATAGCGCAAAAAGAACAGGTACGGTTACAGCCCTCGCTTATTTTCATATAAGCATAATGCTGTGGGGTATATAATAATCTTTCGCCCATCAGATCATTTTTATAATCTGCATTAAACATCTTTAACATGTTGGGCAATTCCATGGTACCAAAATAAGCATCCACTTCCGGAATTTCTACTTCCAAATTATTTTTATAGCGTTCGCTTAAGCAACCAGTAACATACACCTTGTCTAATTTGCCCCGGCGCTTTAATTCAACCTGTTGCAAAATGGTATTAATACTTTCTTCTTTTGCCTTTTCAATAAAACCGCAGGTGTTTATTACAACTATATTATGGTCCTTTTTTGTATTTTCATGTACTACTTCAATTTCGTTGGCAATCAATTGTCCACTAAGTTCTTCACTATCCACCATGTTTTTACTGCACCCCAGTGTGATGATGTTTACTTTGTCTTTTTTAATTGATTTTGTCTTCATAATTATTATACCTACTTAAATTACATTTTTAAGAAAATTGCTTCCCTTCAATTTAATTAATAGTAATTATGTGTAAGTCACTTTTATACCCCATTTTTTTGTTATAATTTAAGCAGATTGTCAAAGGTAAGTCATTACCACTGCAGTTTAAACAAGCCGTTGCGGGTTTGCAGAACAGCGTGTAAAGATTAATGAGTAATTTATTGACTTTGTACAGAAATACTATAAATAATAACCATGTCATTTAACTCATTTTATATTTTAACGCGACTTTAACTAGTATTTAGATTTACTTAACACAAAGCATTTGTAAAAGAGTGGATATTTGTAGAGTAAAAAATAAATAATAAAAATTTTCTCATAAGCAGTTAGTTTTGGTAACCGGTCCTTGTTTCTACAGGGACTTTTTATTGCTCTTGTATTTTTTCGAGCTATTATTTTTAATAATAAAAAGCTACTCAGCAGGTAAATTAAAAAGGCTATCCACAAAGTCTTGTTTATTAAAAACCAAAAGATCTTCGGCTTTTTCGCCAACACCAATAAATTTAACGGGAATTTTAAATAGGTTAGCAATAGCTAACACTACTCCACCTTTCGCTGTGCCATCTAATTTTGTGATTGTTAATGCAGTAACATCCGTAGCAGCTGTAAAATGTTTAGCCTGTTCCAACGCATTTTGTCCGGTGCTACCATCAAGCACCAGCATAACTTCCTGGGGCGCTGTTGGTATTACTTTTTGAATAACCCTTTTAATTTTAGTAAGCTCATCCATCAAATAAGCCTTATTGTGCAAGCGGCCTGCCGTATCAATTATAATTAGATCTACATTTTTTGCAACACCGCTTTTTACAGTATCAAATGCCACGGCAGCTGGGTCGCTACCCATTTCTTTTTTTACTATCGGCACCCCGGCGCGCTCGCTCCAAATAGTTAATTGATCAACAGCTGCAGCACGAAAAGTATCTGCAGCACCCAATAAAACAGATTTACCGGCCAAAGTAAAATTATGTGCAAGTTTTCCAATAGTTGTGGTTTTCCCTACCCCATTAACGCCAACTACTAAAATAATATGTGGTTTATGGCCAGTAGGTAGTTCGTAGTTCTGGTAGCTATTATCCTGTGGGGCAGCAACTAAAATATTTTGAATCTCTTCTTTAAGAATTTTATACAGCTCAGATGTATGAAGATATTTATCTTTGTTAACACGTTTTTCTAGAGCTTCTATAATTTTTACAGTAGTTTCTATACCTACATCAGCACCTATCAATGCATTTTCAAGTTCGTCAAGCATTTTCTCATCAACCGCACTTTTACCAGCAATGGCTTTAGTTAAAGTTGCAAAAAATCCTATCCGAGTTTTTTCTAATCCCTTATTAAGCGTTTGCTCTTGTTGTTTTTTTTCAAAAAATTTATCGAATAAACCCATAATTAATATTTGATGTGGGGATACTTATCTTTTAGTTTTTGCTACTAATTTATTTTATCCTAAAAATAAACAAAGCCTCCCGAAACATCGGGAAGCTTTACAAATTAATTTTATAGCTACTTGAAAAATCAGCTAGCTAAGTGCTCCTTAATTTTGTCTTTGTGTACAATTGCTTCCTTAAAAGTATATGCACCCGTTTTAGGGCTACGTAATGTGCGAATTACTTTTGTCCAGTTTTTTGCATCTGCTGCTGCTTTCTGATCCTTAGTTTTTATCGCGGTTTTAGCTGCTTTGGCCATGATTATTTAATTTAATAAGAGATAATATGCTGGTCTGCTCATTTGTGTACGAATTAGTGTAGCCCTTAATTAGCAGATCAACTTAATTAATTGATTTATTTAATTTCTTTATGAACAGTAACCTTCTTTAAAATAGGATTAAGTTTCTTTAACTCTAAACGCTCAGGTGTGTTCTTTTTGTTTTTAGTAGTTATGTAACGACTTGTGCCAGCCATTCCACTAGTTTTGTGCTCGGTACACTCAAGTATAACCTGTACCCTATTGCCTTTCTTTGCCATTTTTGTTTATTTATTTATTACTTTAATCTTAGGGATTGCCACTGTTTTGAAATAAGAAATTAAATTTTTTCTCCCGCAGCACGTAACTGCTTTACTACAGAAAATAAACCATTCTTGTTTATTGTTCTGATTGCTTCAGAAGACACTTTAAGGGTAACCCACTTATCTTCTTCTGCAAGAAAATAACGTTTGGTCTGCAAATTTGGTAAAAACCTGCGTTTTGTTTTAATATTTGAATGAGAAACCTTATTTCCTGTAATCGGCTTCTTTCCTGTAACCTGACATACTCTAGCCATAGTGCTTATTTTTGGACGGCAAAGGTAAGGTTTAATATTAATAATATATGTTTGAACCTGAATAAATTTTGATTTTTTATTAAACCCTACCCAAAAGCATGATAGAATTGTGCTTAATAATGGCTTAATCTAGTTATTTTGATTTAAAAATTAGTCTCCAATACCTTAATATTGCTTGGCTCATAATTAAATAAATAATAAAACACCTCTATATGACCATACATTCAGTTTCAACAGTGCACAACGAAAAAATGGCCTTTACCGCTAATATTAATGGGCATACTATAAGGATGGATACTACAGTTGATGATGACGGTGAAAACAGCGGACCTAGTCCTAAGCGATTGATGCTGGCATCGTTTGCGGGATGCAACGGCATTGATATTGTTTCTATTTTAAATAAAATGAAAGTAGTTTTTAGCCATTTTAGTATGGATATAGATGCTAATTTAACTGAAAAGCACCCAAAGATTTACGATAAAATAAAAATTACATATAAAATAAAAGTTGATACTATTGATCAAAATAAAGTGAAGAAAGCAGTATCCTTATCGCAAGATAAATATTGTGGCGTTGGCGCTATGTTTAAAAAATTTGCAGCAATTGAAATGGCTATTGTATATATATAATTAATTCAACCCATGTTAGCGGTTAACTTTAATCTTTGCTGCTGCATGGCAATCCTAAACATTTGCAAGGCTACTGCCAACACAATCAAAAGTACCCCTATATAAAATGCATGATGCAGTTTTTCATTCTCTTTAAAAAAGATAAAAGCCAGAATAACTCCATAAACAGGTTCCATATTATATGTAAGATTTGCAGTAAAAGCCGATACTTTTTTTAAAGCATTTAACTGCAAATCAAAACTTACCACCGTACATAGCCAGGCCATAACCAATAACCATAACCAATCGTTTGTGGTAGGTAAATAATAAGATGCCGGAAATTGCAATATATAAAACGGAACTAAAAAAGTTAATGCAAATAATCCCCCACCTAGCTCATACAGTGTAAGGGTTTTAGGCGAATGTGTACATAATAATTTTTTATTGTAAATAGGAAATAAGGAACTCCCTACAGCAGAGATGATTCCAAAAATAACACCCACTTTGTATTGCGGATGAAAATCAAAAATGATATAAATACCAGAGATAGCAATTAAACCTAACCCGACTTCAATTAAAGAGATTTTTCTTTTTAAAATTAATGGTTCAAAAAAAGCAGTAAAAAAACCTGTTGCACTAAAACACACTAGCGCCACCGATACATTTGCATATTTAACACTGCCGTAAAAAGTAACCCAATGAATAGCAACAATAGTTCCAACAGCAAAAATTTTAAGTGCCTCTTTAAATGAAATACGCACTAATTGTTTTTTTACCCATAAAATACAACCCAAGGTTAGTACAGTAATTAAAAGCCGATACCATACTAATAACCCTTCATTAAGCGTAATCAATTTACCGATAATCCCAGTAAATCCAGCTAAAAAAACAGCTACATGAAGTTGTACTAAAGCTTTTTTCATGATGTAAATATAAGGGGGCAACACATTAATAGACGAAACTGTAAAAATTGAAAAAAAATATTCATATTACAAAAAGATATTCTAATGGTAACTTAAAAGATGTGCATGTTACAATATGTGGTAAAAAAAATATAAAAATCTACAAAGTACTAACTTCTAACCATAAACTAATTTATATTTGCCAACCGATAACTATCGGGACTATAACCAATTTATTATTATGAGATTTAAACGCATTAACAACATTATCGGGTGGATCGTTTTCATTATTGCATCTACTGTATATATTAAGACTATGGAAGCCACAGGCAGTCTTTGGGATTGTGGCGAGTTTGCTTCTAGTGCCTATAAACTACAAATACCCCACCCCCCAGGCGCTCCATTATTTGTATTGCTTGGCCATTTATTTATGGTGCCATTTGATGCTGGCCATGCCGCTATTGGCATTAATTTAATGAGTGCAGTAGCAAGCGGATTTACTATTTTGTTTTTATTCTGGAGTATTACCCATTTTGCTCGTAAACTAGTAATGAAAGATGCAAAAGAACTAACCAACGAAAATATCTATGGTGTGATGGCTGCAGGTATTGTTGGTGCTTTGGCTTATACTTTTTCAGATTCATTTTGGTATAGTGCAGTTGAAGGCGAGGTATATGCTTTATCTTCTTTCTTTACTGCAGTGGTATTTTGGGGAATATTAAAGTGGGAACAAAGTGTAGATGCAGAGCAGAAAGAAGGCATAAAGGGCCATTTTACAAAAGCCGACCGCTGGATCATTCTGATATTTTACCTAATGGGCTTATCTATTGGGGTTCACTTACTGAATTTATTAACCATACCGGCCATTGTAATGATTTATTATTACAAACGCTATGAAAAGATAACCAAATGGGGTACATTTTGGGCTTTTATTATTGGCTGTGGCATTACTGGCTTAGTACAAAAAGCAGTAGTAGTTTGGACTATTAAAGGCGCAGGTAATTTTGATATTTTCTTTGTTAACAGCCTAAACTTTCCTTTTTATACAGGATTTGTATTCTTCTTTGTTTTTATTGGGACAATCATTTTTTTAGGATTAAAAATTGCAGCCAATCGAAACTGGAACTTCCTTAAACTTGGTCTATGGAGTTTTGTATTTATGCTGTTGGGATACTCTACTTACTTTACTACATTAATTCGCTCTAGCGCCAATCCATCAATTGATATGTTTAATGTAGATAACCCAGTTAATTTAGCTGGTTATTTAAGTAGGGAACAATACGGCGACTGGCCAATTTTATATGGCCAGGATTTTACTGCTCAACCGGAGGATACAAAAATAACAGAAACCTATGTAAAGAGTAAAGGTAAATACGAAAAGAACGGAAGAAAAGTAGAATACATTTATGCTCCCGCTGATATGCATTTGCTTCCTCGCATGTGGGATCAAAGTAACGACCAGGGACATGCAGATTACTACGCAAGCTGGATGCAGATAGGAAAAGATCAACAGGGTAATTGGGAACGTGCACCTACTATGTCCGAAAATATAAAATTTGCTATGGCATATCAGGTTGGTTGGATGTATATGCGTTATTTTATGTGGAATTTTGCAGGCAAACAAAATGATGTACAAGGCGTAAGCATGGGTAATGTTCGAGATGGTAATTGGAAAACAGGTATTAGCTTTTGGGATAATGCACGGCTTGGGAATCAAGATGCATTACCAGATAGTTTAAAAAACAATAAAGCCAATAATAAACTTTTTGCACTTCCCTTAATTTTAGGATTATTAGGTTTGGTATTTCAGATAATGAAAGATAAAAGAGATTCCTTAATTGTAGGATTACTTTTCTTTTTTACTGGCCTCGCCATTGTATTTTATTTAAACCAAGCAGGTAATCAGCCACGTGAGCGAGACTACGCATTTGTTGGATCTTTTTATGCCTTTGCTATCTGGATTGGGCTGGGCGTATTATATGTTAAAGAATTAATTGCTGGGCTAATTAAAAATAGGATGACGGCAAATTTTGCTGCAGGAATACTATGCTTACTTGCTGTGCCTGTTTTAATGGCCAGCCAGGAATGGAATGACCATGACCGAAGCAATAAAACAATTGCCAGAGATTTGGCAACTGATTATTTAGAAAGTTGTGCCCCAAATGCCATACTAATAACTTTTGGAGATAACGACACCTATCCGCTTTGGTATGCTCAGGAAGTACAGGGTATACGTAAAGATATCCGTGTAATAAATTCTAGCTTACTTGGTACCGATTGGTATATTAATCAGCTTCGTTATAAAGTAAATGATAGTGATCCGATAGATCCGATCTGGTCGGCCGCGCAAATTGAAGGAGCTAACCGAGATGTTGTTTATGCTCCCGAAGGGTTATATGGCACCAACCTGTCTGCACTAAATAGTTATAGGGTAAAAGCAGGAATTACAACCGACCCAGCACAACCTATGGATTTATATACCATGATGAAAGATTTTGCAGGTAGCGAAGACCCCAATAAAGTTGAGATAGGTAGAGATGGTAGTGCATTAAACATTTTCCCTTCAAAAAAAGCATCTATTGCTGTTGATCTAAATCTTGTTCGTACAAATGGTACTGTTAATGCAAATGATAGTGTGGTATCACAAATAGTTTTTGATATTGCTAAAAACGCATTATATAAAAATGATGCAGCCATTTTAAATATAATTGCTGCTAATAAATGGAAACGCCCGATTTACTTTACCTCACAGGATGCAGCAGGTCTTGGACTTCAAAATTATATCCGACAAGATGGTATGACTTACCGCCTAGTTCCAGTTGCAGGCAGTGAAGTAAATGATGTTTGGGCTTTTGATAAAATGACAAGTAAATTTTCATCGGGCAATGCTGATAAACCAGGGGTTTATTATGATGAAGAAAACCGCCGTCATTTAAATAGCATCCGTATGGCTTATGCATCAGTAGCGTTAGATATGGCTCAAAAAAATAAAAAAGAAGAAGCAAAAAAATTGCTTACCAAAGTAGATAAAATGATGCTAGAGGAAAACTTTGCTTATGGTATGGCTAGTAGAAATCAACAACATAATTACATTTCATTATTAATGCTCCAAGCATCTTATGCATCTGAACATACTTTGTTAGTAGCCAAAATAAACAAAAGCTTAAAGAAAGATCTTGAGCAACAACTTAGTTACTATGCATCTATGGATGAAAATAACTTAGGAAATTTTGATTACGTTGCTGACCAATCGGGAAGAAGAGGTGGTGATAAGAATATGGCAGAACAATTTCTGCAAAGGATAATGCAACTTGAGCAACAGTATAAAGCGCTGTCAAATATACCACAGCAAATGCCAGAACAAAAAAAATCTGTTCCTGCTAAAACCACTAATGGTTTAAAATAGAGCCTTTATAAAGATTTTTTAATACCAATCCCCAGAAAATTTCTGGGGATTGGTATTTTTAGTATTAATATATTATTAAATTAATACTACATTATATTTATAGACAATTGTTATAGCAATATATAATCACCTCTAATAATTAAATGCCATCCATTTCTATTTTAAAGGAAGATAAAAAAATATATCCATTTTTTTAAAATCGGCTCTTATTATTATTACTTTAAAATGATGTATTACTTAGGCTATTATTACAGCAGTACCCAGTGATTAGGAATAGCCGGTGCTACTTCCCTAAATAGATATTAAAACATATTAATTTATTCAGCTATAGTTGATGGAAGAAGAAAATAAATTAGTGATAGTACGAAAAATGAAGCCGAATTACCTCAATTTATTGCGAGGGATAAATATTCACAAATTACCACGGGGTTTATTACATAAGAAGTAGAAACATCTGCAAAAAAACTTGAGCCATATTATTTAAATGATATTCACTTCGCTTTCCAATATCACATTAAATTTACTTTCTACACTTTGTAAAATTTCTTTACTTAAATCATATAGCTCATTTCCTTTTGCATTATCGTAGTTAACTAATACTAATGCCTGTTTATTATAGCATCCAACATCGCCTTTTCTAAAACCCTTCCAGCTAATACCAATTGAAGGTCCACATTGCTCTATCAACCAACCTGCAGCCAATTTTATATTCCCATTTAGTAAAGAGTAACCTACAATTTTAGGATATTGCGAACAGAGAACTTTAAACTGCGAACTACTTATCTCCGGATTCTTAAAAAAGCTACCTGCGTTACCAATTACTTTGGGGTCGGGTAGTTTACTGTTTCGTATATTTATTACGGCCTGCGATACGACTTTCAAACTTAAATCCTTAACACCCATTTTATCTAATTCCTTTACTATAGCACCATAAGAAATATTATATTTTGGAATGAGATTTAATTTAAAAACAACGTCGGTTATTACAAATTCATTTTTATGCTTATTTTTAAACACGCTATCTCGATAACCAAATTCACAATCGTTAAATGTAAAGTTGACTAATTTTTTATCGAGTATGTGATAAGCTTCCAATGAATGAAAAACATCTTTAATCTCAACTCCATAAGCCCCTATATTTTGCATGGGTGATGCTCCCACATTTCCGGGTATCAAAGAAAGATTCTCTACTCCTGCCCAGCCATTTTTAATACAATACAAAACAAATTGATGCCAGCTCTCCCCTGCCCCTACTTTCACATAAATATGTTGCTTTTCTTCCTTTACAATTTTAATGCCTTTAATGTCATTTTTTAAAACCAGTCCATCAAAATTTTTAGTAAAAAGAATATTAGTGCCCCCTCCAATAATTAAAGTTTGCCGGGGATAAGCAAATTTTGATTTTTTACTTAATTCAAATAATTCACCTAATTCATTTATCGAATTAAATTTAGCAAATAAATTTGCATAAACATTGATTCCAAAGCTATTATATTGTTTAATTAATATATTTTCTTGTATTTTCATTTAAATTTTATACCTAAATAAATAGTACAGCTATACAGACAATGTAATTAGCGAGTACTTAAAAATAGTCGTATTATAAAGTTTAGCCATCGCTCCTTTAGTTTAATCCTAGCATTACGTTTTATCTACATCTATCATTACGGTAACTGTTTTAAAATTCTTTTCCCCATTTACAAAATTAATATGATTTCGGATAGCTGTTTTGTACCTCAAAATCATGCCTGGCTCTTTAGGTAACTTAATCAATATTTCCATTAAATACTGGTTTCGTATCCGGTTAACAATAGGCGCTGCTGGGCCAACAATAAAATCTTTTAAATCCTGTTTTAGCAATTGGGTTAATTTGTGTGCAGCAGCAGCAACTATATTTTTATCCTTGTGTTTTAAAGTTAATAAAATAATACGGCTGTATGGTGGATAAAAAAACTGTTTTCTATTTTCAATCTCCATGGCGTATAACAGCTTATAATTATGCTGTTGAACCAATTGTAAAACAGGATGTTTAACATTAGTTGATTGGATAATAACTTTGCCTTGTGCTTTTTTTCTGCCTGCTCTACCGCTAACCTGTTCCATTAATTGAAAAGCCCTTTCATTAACTCTAAAATCTGCAAAGGCAAGTAATCCATCTGCATCTAACACCCCTACCAAACTTACTTTATCAAAATCCAATCCTTTAACTACCATTTGTGTTCCAACTAAAATATCTAGTCGGTGTTGCTCAAACAACTGAATTAAATTATCGTGTGCAGATTTACCACGCACGCTATCCACATCCATTCGAGCAATTTTGTGTTTTGGAAAATCACCTTCTAATTGTTCTTCTATTTTTTCAGTTCCAAAATTTTTCTCTAACCAATTATTACTACCGCATGCAGTACAGGTGATTAATTTTGGATAGGTACTTCCGCAGTAATGACAATGTAGTTTATTGCTATACTTATGAAGAGTGAGTGAAACATCGCAATGTGTGCACTGTGGAATATAACCACAAGCAGCACAAATTAAATAAGGATTATAGCCCCTACGATTTTGAAATAAAATAATCTGCCCATCTGCATCCAATGCATTTTGCATGGCTTCTTTTAATTGTGGACTAATAATTACTTTACCTTTTTGTACTACCTGCCTTGTATCTACAATTTCTATCTCTGGTAATTTAATTCCACCAAATCGTTCATTTAATTCTACTAAGGCATATTTATTATTCAATGCATTAAAATAGCTTTCTATAGATGGAGTGGCACTACCTAATAAAACTTTGGCGCCAAAAAGAGATGCATAATAAATAGCAGCGTCTCTTGCATTATATCTAGGAGCAGGATCCTGCTGTTTAAATGAGGAATCGTGCTCCTCATCTACAATAATAAGTCCCAGCTGTTTAAAGGGCAGAAAAAGGGCACTTCTTGCACCCAATACAATTTTTACTTCGCCCGTCCTTATTTTATTCCACAATTCAATACGCTCGTTATTATTAAATCTGGAATGATAAATGGTAATATTTCCACCAAAATGCTTTTGTAGCCTTCTAATAATTTGTGTGGTTAGTGCAATTTCGGGCAGTAGATACAAAACTTGTTGGCCCAGTGAAAAATACTTCTCTATCAATTTAATATATATTTGTGTTTTGCCGCTACTAGTTACCCCATGCAAGAGGCATGTATTTTTTGTTTCAAAAGCTATTGTTATTTTATCAGAACACACTTGTTGAGCTGGGCTAAACTCAAAATCAATTTCAATATTTTTAGGGAGCGCCTTTATACGATCAATTGAACGTTTCTCTACAATTAAAATTTTTTTTTCTATAAGCCCCTTTAGTTGCGGAAGACTAGCATCAGCCTTTTTAAGTAATTCTACTTGTACTACATCTCCTTCTTTTTTTTGCAGATGTAAATAAGCCAATAACAATTCCATTTGCTTTGGAGACTTACTCCAATTACTTAACAATTCACTCAGTTTTTCTTCGTTTCTATATGCAGGATGTAGATTAACATAATTTTCTTTCTTAACTTTATATTGCTCATTCATGGCTTCCCAAACAAAGCAAACTTTTTTATCAATAAGTTTTTTTATTAGGGGATATACATGCGACACATCCAAGATTTGCTGTACTTCTATTAACCGTAATTCTTTTTTTATCAACAAAGCTTCAGCAACTAAAAATTCCTCATCGTTTAAGTGTGTAAAATCTTCTTCTATTTCTTCATTGTAAACTAAAATGGTTTCGCTACTTAGTTTAAAATGGGTGGGCAATGCAGCGGCCATCACTTCGCCTTCACTGCACATATAATATTCGCCCATCCATTGCCAAAGTTTCAATTGCTGTAAAAATAAAATAGGATCATCGTCTAATACATTCAAAATTTCTTTTGTAGGATACGCAGGTTTATTGCTAAAAACTGATTTAATAATTCCTGCATATTTTTTTTGTTTGCCAAAAACAACCTCTACCCTACAACCCAGTTTTGCCCTATTTAATAATGCTATGGGTATTATATAAGTATAAGTAGTAGGCAGGGCTAAGGGTAGTATAACCTCTGCCCAAAAGCCCGACGATTCCTTAGTAAATTGTATTTCGTTTTCTATGCCCATTGTATACGCCTAAAGTTAATTCAAGAGTTTGTTTATTGAGCAAAGTTATTTTATCCAACTTCCTTTATATGTTAGTAATTTATCTTCCATTAATTTATATACTTTATTTTTTAAAAAATCAACATCAGCCAAAGTAAGTCCAGCTACAGGTATTTCGTCTAAAAAAACCGAACTTGATTTTCCAGGATTAATTGAGAATATAGATTCATAACTCATCCTATCATAAGTATCTAAAAATAATAATGGCTTAATAGGGGTTTGTGTTTCAATGGCAATTTTAAATGCCCCATTATAAAAATCTTTTAACGGCTTATTCGTCATATTAAAAGTTCCTTCGGGAGCTATCACAATAGATATTCCCTTTTTTAACACTTCTTTTAGTTGCTCCACACTCTTAGCCCTTTTTTCAGAATCGCCACGATCTACCATTATAGCTGCTCTTTTGTACAAGTAGCCAAATAAGGGTGTTTTTGCCACCTCTGACTTACCCAAAACCCTAATAGGTTGGCAACGTATTGTTTTAAGAATAATCGGTATATCCAAATAAGAAATATGATTAAATACAAAAACATATGTTTTTTTACGGTCATGGGGCTGCTCAAATACATTATGGTGAAATATACCTGTCATTAGTAAAAAAAAATCGGCCCAAAGGTGACAAAGCCAATAAATTAAATTACCACCAGGTATTTTGGCAAATAAAGAGGCCATAATTACTAATGGAAATATGAGTAATAGGAAGCCGATAAACATAAAAAAGGCATAAACTGCAAACAATTTTTGTATAAATAGGTAGATATTATGCATAATTATTGTAGCGAAAGTAAATAGAATATAGTATTTTAAAGACAGATTTTAGCTGAATTTGAACTTATAATGCCTTGATTTTCCATAAAGCGCAATTTTAAGTGTATATTTTTAAAAAAACTACGCTCAGTTTTAAAGCTAAACCCTTACCTTTGCCGTCCTAAATTTGGGAATTTTATGTTAGCAGTAGTAAAAATAGCAGGCCAGCAATTTAAAGTTAAAGCAGGCGATAGCTTATACGTACCTCATATAGAGGGAAAGACCGGTGACTCTATTGAGTTTTCCGAAGTATTGATGACCGATAATGACGGAAACGTTGTTTTAGGCTCGGATGTAAAAGCAGTAGTTACCGCTGAAATTATCAGCGACCTTGTTAAAGGCAACAAAGTAATAGCTTTTAAAATGAAAAGGAGAAAGGGGTTCCGTAAAAAGCACGGACACCGTACTCAATATACCCATATTAAGGTAACTGCAATTGCATAATAAACAAGTAGCCAGCGATACGTTAAAAGCACAGCGTTTAAAACAACGGCTTTAACTTAAAGCTTACAACTAAAAAATAAAAAAAATAAACATGGCACACAAAAAAGGTGAAGGCTCGGTAAAAAATGGTCGTGATTCACACAGTAAAAGATTGGGTGTAAAAATCTACGGCGGTCAGCCAGCAATTGCAGGAAATATAATTATCCGTCAGCGCGGAACAACTTTTCATCCTGGTAAAAATGTAGGTGTTGGAAGAGATTTTACCATTTTTGCATTAACAGATGGACTAGTTGAATTTAAAAAAACAAGGGGAGATAAAACAATTGTTTCTATAGCCGCTGTGGAAGCAATTGCCTAATTTTAAAAAATTTTTTTTGGTAATTTAAAAAATACTTTTACTTTTAGTATTATTTACTAACCAATTAAATTTTAAAAAAATGGCAACAAAGAAAAAAGCTGCAAAAAAAGCTGCTCCTAAG
The DNA here is from genome assembly GCA_945865645.1 of Chitinophaga pinensis. Classification (GTDB taxonomy): domain Bacteria; phylum Bacteroidota; class Bacteroidia; order Chitinophagales; family Chitinophagaceae; genus Ferruginibacter; species Ferruginibacter pinensis_B. The sequence goes on from CAMBEI010000027.1 coordinate 30,907, forward strand.
AAAGCTGCTCCTAAGAAAGCTGCTGCTAAAAAAGCTGCTCCTAAGAAAGCTGCTGCTAAGAAGAAAGCTGCTCCTAAGAAGAAAGCTGCAAAGAAGAAGTAATCTTCGCTTTTTAAAAAAGCAAAATATGATTAAAGTCTCGGTTTTTAACCGAGACTTTTTCTTTATAACTCTTTATTAGATAGAGTTTACAGCTCTCTTGCTTTTAAAAAATTTATTTAAATTCCTTTAAATTTTTTATTTTTTATACGTTATTTAAAAATGTAAAAATGAAGTTTAAGCTCATAATTTTTTTATACCTAATGACTAAATTAACAATATTTAAAATTCATTTTTATACAATTAAAAAAGTATTTTTTTAATAAATTAATGTCTAAAAATAAATATTACTACAGCCTATTTTTAATTATTCATACATTTACGGTAACAATTTAAAAAATGGATAATTCCCAAATTTCAGACAATTTTAGCCTTTTAAGCAAATTATTGGACATTCATGCAGAAAATAATTTTAAGGCAAAATCCTATGCTTCTGCCGCATTTAATATAGAAAAATTACCCTTGCAATTATGTGATACTCCTA
>CAMBEI010000028.1 GCA_945865645.1 Chitinophaga pinensis
TATGAAAATCTTGATCATCTATTTCCGAATCACTGTAATTTATTTTAGGACCCGTATGGGCTTTAAATTTTTCCGAATCAATGGTTAACATAAAATTAATACCCATCAATTCCTTGAAAATAAAAGAACAGATGTACAGTAATCTTGCCGAGCCTTTATGAGAATAAATTAATAACATTTCCACACAAAATAAAAAAGTTCCACCACAGTGGAACCATTTGATTATTTATAATTCAAGATTTTAATTATTAAATCGCTCTTTCCACTGTTGATTAAAGGTTTTGGTACTAAAATTTAAATCACTGCGGTTTTTATTCCATCCTTTAAAAATACCATTTACGATTTTGTTTTTTAAATTACCATTACCTAAATTCATTAATCCTCTTTTTAAACTCGCTAACCGCCAAATTTTCCAAGCCATTCGTTCGCTTAAGGTTGTTAACCCTTCGTCCACCGACTCCTGTCTATTTTCTAGTAACAATTCATGCAAATTTATTTTTACGGCACATACTTCTGTGCAATTACCACAAAGCGAAGAGGCAAAGCTTAGGTGCTTAAATTCTTCCATTCCCTGCAAATGTGGTGTAATAATACTGCCAATAGGGCCACTATAAGTGGCTCCGTAAGCATGACCTCCAATATTTTTATAAATTGGGCAAGCATTTAAACAAGCGCCACAACGAATACAGTACAAACTTTCGCGCTGTTTGGGATTTTGCAAAATATTTGTACGACCATTATCTAATAATATAACATACATCTCTTCGGGCCCATCAGTTTCATTTTCTTGCTTAGGTCCTGTAAGGATTGTATTATAGACAGTAATTTTTTGCCCTGTACCAAAGGTAGAAAGCAGTGGCCAAAATAGCCCCAAATCTGTTAAAGAAGGAATCACTTTTTCTATTCCTACTACTACAATATGTGTTTTAGGAAAAGCACAACACAACCTTGCATTTCCTTCGTTTTCGGTAATGGCTATACCACCAATATCGCTGATGATAAAGTTAGCCCCAGTAACTCCAACTTCGGCTTGCACATACTTTTCACGTAAAATATTACGGGCAACCTGTGTTAATTCTACAGGAGTTAAGTTTATGGGAGTACCTAGTTTTTTATTAAAAAGTTTAGCAACATCTTCCTTGCTTTTATGCATGGCAGGAGTTACAATATGATAAGGAGCTTCACCATCAAGTTGCTGAATATATTCACCAAGATCTGTTTCTACACTTTCAATTCCGCTTTCTTGTAAGGCCTCATTTAGGTGTATTTCTTCGGTAACCATACTCTTGCTCTTTACTAGTAATTTGCAATCTTTTTCTTTACAAATTTTTAAAATTTCTTCAATCGCTTGATCTCCGTTTTCGGCCCATATTACTTTGCCGCCACGCTTAGAAAAATTGAGTTCAAAATCCTCTAGTTGCTTATCCAATGTTTCAATAGCGCGCCATTTTAAATTCTTAGCCCTTTCCCTAGCTAGGTGCACATCGGCAAACTGTTCTTTTCCTTTTGGCACAACAGTATTGTATTTACCAATATTAAAATTAATCTTGCGCCTATGCTCTAGGTCTGCAGCTTTAATCGTGCTTTTAGCTATAAAGATTTGCGATTGTTCAGACATGTTATATTTTTATATCCCAAGTATGTTTACAAAGATAAACTTTTGTAGAAGACGGTAATGAATGCTTAGTAAATTACGAATAGTATTATTTTATAACTCCTAATTCCTTACCAATTTTAGTAAACGCCACAATCGCTTTATCAAGATGTTGTTGGTTATGTGCTGCACTTAATTGTACCCGTATTCTTGCCTGACCCTTAGCCACCACCGGAAAGAAAAATCCAATTACATAAATCTCTTCATCTAATAATTTTGCAGCAAAATTTTGTGCTAAAACGGCATCGTATAACATGATAGGCACAATTGGATGATCTCCAGGTTTAATATCAAAGCCAGCTTCAGTAATTTTTGTTCTAAAATAATGAGTATTGGTTTCTAATCGATCTCTTAGCTCAGTGGTTTCACTCAGCATATTCAATACTGCGATGCTTGCTCCAACAATGCTTGGCGCTAACGTATTGCTAAAAAGATAAGGACGACTTCGTTGTCGCAGCATTTCAATAATTTCTTTTCGGCCACTAGTAAACCCACCGCTTGCTCCACCAAGGGCTTTACCTAAAGTGCCAGTGATAATATCAATTCTTCCCATCACGTTTCTGTATTCATGTGTTCCTCTTCCCGTTTTACCTAAAAATCCACTGCTATGGCATTCGTCAATCATTACTATGGCATCGTATTTATCGGCTAAATCACAAATATTATCCAATTTAGCAATGGTGCCATCCATGCTAAAACTGCCGTCTGTTACTATTATACTGCTTCGCAAATGAGCCGATTCTTTGAGTTTTATTTCAAGATCTTCCATGTTATTATGCTCGTACCGATATCGCTGGGCTTTACATAAACGAACGCCATCAATAACAGAAGCATGGTTAAGTGCATCAGAAATGATAGCATCTTCTTCATCAAACAAAGGTTCAAACACGCCCCCATTGGCATCAAAAGCAGCGGCATATAAAATGGTGTCTTCTGTACCTAAAAAATCTGACAGTTTGCGCTCTAGCTCCTTGTGTATATCCTGGGTACCACAAATAAAACGTACACTACTCATACCAAAACCACGTAAATCAATATATTTTTTTGCTGCATCCAACACTTTCGGGTGAGATGATAAACCAAGATAATTATTAGCACAAAAGTTTAAAACAGTCTTACCATTTACTATAATCTCTGCCCCTTGCTCACTGCTAATAATGCGTTCTTTTTTATACAAGCCCGCAGTTTCTATTTCTTTAACTTCGGCGGCTATACGGCTTACAAATTTCTCATTCATATTTTAGCAAAGATTTATAATACAAAATTAGGTTAAAATAGGACACTTATAACATAACTTAAACAAGTAAATATCCATTACCCTCTTATTTTATTTTCTCTAACATGACATATTTTTCTTAATTTTTTAAAAAAATATTTTATTTTATGACACATAGTTTGTCATGAATATAAAAATTAATAATAGATGCAACCTAATCCAAAATTTTATACTACTATCTTATTTATTGTATTGGTTTCATTTGTTTCAACAAATAAAAAAAGAACTGCAACAAAACAAATAGTATCAACAAAACTACTTAATAAGGGTGGAAATCAACAAGTTAAGAATCTGTATTGTTATTGACAAAAGTGAATATGAATTATATGTATATGATAATGAAGGATGGAATGCAACTTGTCCAATCGTATTTGGCAGTAAAGACTTGAGGGATAAAATGAGAGAGGAGATAAAAGAACACCGGAAGGTAATTTTAAAGTAATTCTTAAAAAATACATAAACAATGTGGAGCATAGTTGCTTTTAGATTATCCCAATGATATAAGTGTACAAAAATTTAACGAAAGAAAGCGAAGGGGTTAGTATCTAAAAATGCAAAAATTGGTAATGGCATTGCTATATATGCTACCCGTCCAGAAGAAGAGTGGACAGTAGATAACTTTTATAACTGGGCCGATGGTTGTGTGTCTGTAAAATATACAGATATGAAGGATCTATATAGTTATATTCCTCTAGGCACCGCAGTAACTATACGTCAGTAAAAATTAATTTAATTTTATCATAATGGCATGCCCATTCAAATTATGAATAATTTGCCTGTCGATATAATTTCTATATTGCTCTACTAGTTTTGTTACACCAGTGCAGCTGTGAAATCCATAATCATCAAAAACTACAACTCCTCCGGGGATTAATTTATCCCATACCCATTCCAGAATATCTTTTGCCGAGTCATAAACATCTACATCAATATGACAAAGAGCAAATTTTTCTTCAGCTTTTATTTCATGTGCCGTATCCTCAGGAAAAATACCTTTTAATATTTTATAATAAGGGTATTTGACTTTTAGTTTTAATAGATCCTCAACAATTTGCTCACTTGTATCATTATGTTCACCTCCTCTATAAAAACTATCATTTGCACCAGCTTTTGCCACACCCTTAAATGTATCAGCAAGGTATAATGTGGTTTTACTATTGAAATTTGATAATTGCTGTGCCATGATACCTGCAGTGCCACCTCGCCAAACCCCAACTTCTAAAATAGCGGCACTGGAATTTAATGACTGAGCTTTTTGTACCAATTGCCAAAGCTCATAACATCGATAAATATCAACCAAGGTATTGTTTTTTATCTGGCTGTAAATTTTCATAAAAAATTCGTCCCCCTGCCATGGTGTATAATTTGCTGATGGAAAAGAAAGACCATAATAAACACCATCAATACTGAAATTCGCCTTGCCTTTATAAGTAGGCCTTTTGCTAATATAAATACCGGTATTATTAAATAATATTCGAATTATTTTTTTGATTATCATAAAAGAATGTAATTTTTTTATAAAATTAATGCAGGAAAATTAAATAGGAATTTATATTATTTATTTATAAATAAAAGACTACCATCACCATAACTTAAAAAACGAAAATTATGCCGTATAGCATAGTCATAAATTTTTCGCCAGTCATCACCAATAGCTGCAGCTACCAATAATAGAAGGGTAGATTGAGGTTGATGAAAATTGGTAATTAAAGCATTTGCGATTTTAAACTGATAACCTGGTGCAATAAGTATTTTCGATTTTGTAAATAATTTTTTAAGATGATTACTTTGTAGCCATTTTAATAATGCCGACAATGCTTCCGTTGCTGAAATATTGCAATTAACAAGCGGAATTTCATATACTTCCCATTGATTTATATTTAATTGTTTTATTGATGGCTGCAATTTTGCTTTAACCCCCATCCAATAAATACTCTCCAGTGTTCTTAAGGATGTAGTACCAACTGCAACAATAGATTTATTGAGTTGTAAAATTAAACCCTCAATCATTGTATAACTTATATCAATCCATTCGGCATGCATTTCATGATCCTGCATAGTTGCAGCTTTTACAGGCTTAAATGTACCGGCGCCAACGTGCAGAGTTACAAAATCTGTTTTAATATTTTTTTCTTCAAGACAATTAAAAATATTTTTAGTAAAATGAAGGCCAGCCGTTGGGGCGGCTACAGAACCTTCATCTACTGCATATATGGTTTGATAACGAGCTGCATCTTCCGTTTCTGGTTTTCTTTTTATGTATGGGGGCAAAGGAATATCACCACATTGTGCTAATATTTCTGCAAAACTTAAATTGGTTTCCGACCAAGAAAATTCAACAATATAGCCATCCGATTTTTTTTCTAATAATTTTGCATAAAGTTCTAAACTCCAATCATTAGCTTTTAAGTTCAGTATCAATTTATCTTCTTTCCATTTGCTTACACCGCCAATCATGCATTTCCATGTACAAGTTTGTATTGCAGATAATGCTGTTGTATAATCTGATTGATAAGGCTCTAATAAAAAAACTTCTATTATACTACCACTAGATTTTGGAAATAAAATTCTTGCTTTAATAACCTTTGTATTATTAAAAATTAGTAAACTATCTGCCGCTAGATAATGGTCAATATGTGTATAAATATCCTGCCGAATTTCGCCGGCATTAAAAATTAAAAGTTTAGACATACCCCTTTCGACTTGAGGATATAGGGCAATTTTATCTACAGGTAAATGGTAGGTATAATCCTGTATGCTTATATTTTTTGGATTGATCATTTTAAAAAAGCTGTAACTTCTGTCTTCCACTTATCATGTTCTTTTTTGCACAGCGATTCATGTCCACTATTTTCATATACTATCATTTTTTTTGGGGAGACTATATTATTATAAATAGTTTCTGTTTCTGAACGTGATACCCTTGGATCATGGGCTCCCCACTGAACTAAAACTGGACAATTTATTTTTTTTACAAATTCAGTTGGCTTCATCGAAAATGCCCAAAATCCATGTTCAATACCACCCCAAAAAGTAATTAAAGTTGCTAAGGGTTCTCCCGGTAATTTCATCATTTTTATTCGCCCTTCTCCAGCTTGTAAAATAGAACCAAACGACATTTCTAAAATTACTTTTGTTGGCTGTAATTGATAATCATAAATAGATTTTGAAATGGCAGCTCCTCCCATTGAAATCCCCCATAATACAATATTTTTTTCGCCTTTATTTGCAATATAATCATAAGCAAGTTTTACATCTTCACTTTCATCATACCCAATGGCAGATGTGTTGCCTTCACTGTTTCCATGAGCTCTAAAGTCTAACTGAAAAGTATTGTAACCAAGATTACGAAATACAATAGACTCTTCGTTGTTGCCACTTTTTTTACCTCCATGGCCATGAAATAAACAAACCGTCCCCTTGGCATTTTTAACTGGAATATACCAACCTTCTAATTTTATACTGTCTTCTGTTTTAAGTATTATAGTTTGATAAGCAGCGTCAGATGAACTAGTATTTTGCTGTTTTACCGCATCAATGCCAAATAGAATGTCTTTTGTCTTATCCCAGCCAGATTTATCAGCCGGTTTTTTTATAACTAATTCGCCAATATTATAAAAATGGGTAAACTTATAGGCATGAAATGCCACAATTAAATTAATTAGTATAAATAGGATAATAATGGTGCGAAATAAAAATTTTACTATTCTTTTCATGTGTAATTGATATTTTTTCAAAAGTAAAGTTAATAATATTGCAAACGATATAAATTTATCACCTTAAAATAGTAATTTAGCTATTCAAAATATTTTTTATATGAAATTTTTTTTAATAATTATTTTTTTAGTATTACTCAGTAGTGCATATACTACATTTTCGCAAACCAATACATACGTATGGAAAGAGGCAACATCTGGGGGATACACTTATAAATACGTAACCAATGATCCAGCCAAAGCACGATTCTATAAATTAAAAAACGGACTTACTGTAATTTTAAGCGCAACTAACAAAGCTCCCCGCATACAATGTTATGTTGCTACAAAAGCAGGTAGTAAAACCGACCCATCAACTAATACCGGTCTTGCTCATTATTTAGAACACATGTTATTTAAAGGAACAGATAAATTTGGCTCATTAAACTGGAGTAAAGAAAAATCTGAACTTAATAAGATTGATACTTTATACGAACTATACAATAAAACAACTGATACCGAAAAACGAAAATCAATTTATCATCAAATTGATTCCGTATCAGGTGTTGCATCAACTTATGCAATTGCTAATGAGTATGATAAAATGATGTCTTCGATGGGAGCCCAAGGCACCAATGCTTTTACATCTTTTGAGCAAACGGTCTATACAGATGATGTGCCAGCGGGTGCAATTGATAAATATTTAGCTGTACAGGGTGAACGCTTTAGAAATCCTGTTCTGAGAATTTTTCATACCGAGCTAGAAGCTGTATACGAAGAAAAAAATCGTGGTTTGGATGCCGATGGCAGCAGGGTATTTGAAAAACTATTTTCCGAACTATTTAAAAATCATAATTATGGTTTACAAACAACTATTGGTACTATTGAGCATTTAAAAAATCCATCGCTTATTGAAATTAGAAAGTATTTTAACAAATACTATGTGCCTAATAATATGGGTATTATTATGAGTGGTGATTTTGATCCCGATGTTATTATTAAAAAGGTAGAAGCTACATTTTCCTATATGCAAAATAAACCGGTTTTAAAATATACGTTTCAGCCCGAACAAGAAATTACTATACCTATTACTGCAGAAGTTGTTGGTCCAGATGCCGAAAATGTTAGTATTGGGTTTCGTTTACCTGGCAATAAATCTACAGATGTTTTATTAGCTGAATTGGTAGGACAAATACTTGCTAATGGCAAGGCGGGCCTGATGGATTTAAACTTAGTTAAGAAACAAAAGCTTTTAGGCGCTTCTGCTTCTGCTTTTACTTTAATTGATTATGGCGTGTTATTTATGCAAGGAAGACCCACACTTGGGCAGTCTTTAGAACAAGTAAAATCATTAATGCTTGGAGAGATAGAAAACTTAAAACAGGGAAATTTTGATGATAATCTTATAACCTCTATCATTAATAATCAAAAGAAAAATAAAATACAAGCATCAGAAACCTATGGAGCTAGGGCAAGTGATTTGATGGATGCTTTTACATCCGAATTGGATTGGCAGCAGCAAGTTGCTTACACTGATCAGCTAAGCAGACTTACCAAAAAAGATATCGTTGCTTTTGCAAACAAATACTTTGTTGATAATTATGTGGTTATTTTAAAACGTAAAGGAGAAGATAAAAATATTTTTAAAGTAGATAAGCCGCCAATTACACCTGTTGAAACAAATCGTGATTCACAATCTGATTTTGTTAAGCAGGTTAATAATATGCCCGCATCGACCGTTAAGCCTATTTGGTTAGATTATAACAAAGATCTACAAAAAGCAAAAATTGGGCCAGCAAAAATTTTATATGTTCAAAATAAAGACAACAGCTTGTTTCGTTTGCGTTATCGCTTTGATATAGGAACTTGGAATGATAAAAAACTAAATTTCGCTGCTCAATATCTTCAATTTTTGAGTACAGATAAAATGAGCGCCGAAGATATAACTAAGGCATTTTATAAAATTGCATGCAGTTTTAATTTAAATACTTCTACAGAGTTTACAACAGTTACAATTGAAGGATTACAAGAAAACTTTAGTAAAGCTGTACAGCTATTTGAGGATGTTTTAAAAAATTGTAAAGTTAATGAGGCTGCATTAGTATCATTAAAAGCTAGAGTTATTAAATCTAGAACCGATGCTAAGGCAAATAAAGCTGCCATTATGAGCGGGTTAGTAAACTATGCCAGATTTGGAGATAAAAATCCTTTTAATTATACCATGAGCAATGTTGAATTAAACAATACAACTGCCGAAGAGTTGGTAAATATTTTACATAATTTAAATAGTATTGAACATAAAATTTTATATTATGGTCCGCAGCCATTGGTTCAATTCTCTACCGAATTAAAAGCCATGCACCTCCTACCAATTACATTTAAAAGGGCTGCAGATAAAACACAATTTATAAGTACCATACAAAATACAAATCAAATTTTATTTGCTAATTATAATATGTTGCAATCCGAAATTCGCTGGGTAAGAAATACATCAGTCTATAGTGCAAATACAGAGCCTATAGTTGATATGTTTAATAATTATTTTGGCGGAGGAATGAGTTCTTTAGTTTTTCAAACCATCAGAGAATCTAAGGCATTGGCATATTCAACCTTTGCATTTTATGCAAAACCCGATAAAAAAGAAGATTCTTTTTATACCTTGGCGTATGTAGGTTGCCAGGCCGATAAATTTAATGAATCAATTATTGCGATGAATGAATTACTTAACGATATTCCAAATGTAGAAGAGAATATAAAAAATGCAAGAGCCGGCATTAAAAAAGATATTGAAACAGAGCGTATCACACAGGATGATATTATTTTTAATTATCTCAACGCACAACGGAAAGGGTTAAATACCGATATTCGTAAAAAAACTTATACGACTGTAGATAAAATTGGCTACCCCGAATTAAAGAAATTTCATACAGATAATCTTGCTAATAAAACCTATACCTATTGTATAGTAGCGTCTAATAAAAAATTATCAGACGAAGAATTAAAAAAATATGGCGAGTTAAAAAAATTAAGTATGGAAGAAATATTTGGATATTAAAGTAAACCCAAGGGAAGCTGTAAATAAATTATTTATAACTTCCCTTTTATAATATCATAAATTATATCAGGTTCGAGTAAAGTTGTGGTATCCCCTAAATTATTTGTTTCTCCTTCTGCTATCTTTCTTAAAATGCGTCGCATAATTTTTCCACTTCTTGTTTTAGGCAAGGCAGTCACAAACTGAATTTTATCTGGCTTAGCAATAGCTCCAATAATCCTAGTTACGGTTTGTAAGATACCATTTTGTGTTAAGGACTCATCACTGTGTATGTGCGAGCAAATAACATAAGCATAAATTCCTTGTCCCTTTATGTGATGCCAATAACCAACAACTGCACTTTCAATAACTCCAGCATGCATGTTTATGGCGTTCTCTATTTCGGCAGTACCAATGCGGTGACCGCTAACATTAAGCACATCATCAACCCTTCCGGTGATGCGGTAAAATCCATTTTCGTTTTTCATGGCCCCGTCGCCTGTAAAATATAAATTTTCGTAAGTGGAAAAGTAATTGGTACGGCATCGTTCATGGTCGCCATAAGTGGTTCTTAAAATAGCGGGCCATGGAGCTTTAATACACATGTTTCCTTTTAACAATCCGTTTTCATCTTTCTTGATTACTTCTTTTCCACTTTCATCTACCAATAAGGGTTGCACGCCTGGCATGGGTAAAGTGGCCCAACTTGGTTTCGCTGGGGTAATACCTGCTAGGTTAGATATTAAAATACCCCCTGTTTCGGTTTGCCACCAGGTATCTACAATAGGACATTTTTTCTTTCCAATATGTTCATCATACCAATGCCATGCTTCTTCATTGATGGGTTCGCCTACCGTACCTAAAATTTTTAAAGAAGATAAATCTTTTCCTTCTAATGGCGCTAAGCCATAGCTCATTAAACTGCGGATGGCTGTTGGTGCTGTGTATAAAATATTTACTTTATGCTTATCAACGATATCCCAAAATCTTCCCGCATCGGGCCAGGTAGGAATGCCTTCAAACATTAAACTTGTACCACCTGCACTTAAAGGTCCATATAGAATATAACTATGGCCGGTTATCCAGCCAATATCTGCCGTACAAAAAAAAATATCGCCAGGCTTATATTGAAAAACATTTACAAAAGTATAATTAGTCCAAACCATGTAACCTGCAGTGCTATGAACTACACCTTTTGGTTTGCCCGTACTGCCCGAAGTATATAAAATAAATAAAGGATCTTCTGCATCCATTTCTTCTGCAGGAAAATTAATAATGTCATTTGCTTCAAGCTGTCTTTCGGCATGATCCATCTCATCTTCCCACCATACATCACGGCCTTTAATCATACTTATAAGGGTTCTAGTTCTGGTATAAACAATAACACGCTTTATCGTTTTATTTCCAATAAGTGCATCATCAATTACAGCTTTTAATGGTATATCTTTTCCGCCGCGGTATGCTCCATCGCAAGTAATAATAAATTCAACGGCTGCATCTTCTAATCTATCGGCAATACTTTGTGCACTAAATCCACCAAAAATTACACTGTGTATAGCACCAATTCTAGCGCAGCCCAAAACCGCATAAGCCAGTTCCGGTATCATGCCCATGTAAATACAAACACGATCCCCTTTTTTTACTCCATTATTTTTTAATACCTGTGAAAATTGGGAAACCATTTTATGCAAATGAGCATATGTAACCGTTCTAGTTCTTTCTTCAGGATTATTAGGTTCCCAGATGATGGCAGGCTTATCTGCCATAGTTGCTAAATGACGGTCAATACAATTTTCTGTGATATTGAGTTTGGCATTTACAAACCATTCGATTTTCGGATCTTTAAAATTCCAGTCTACTACCCTGTCCCATTTTTTTTGCCAACTAAAATTTTCGGCCACAGACGACCAAAACGCTGCAGGATCATCAATACTTTTTTTATAATCAATATGGTATTGCTCCAGCGATTTTATTTGATATGTATATGACATTATAATTTCTTAATTTACTTTAATGCCAATTTAATATATTTATGACTACTTCTCAATAAAAAATCGAAAAATAAATATAATTATGGCATATAAACCTGAAAAGGGAATTGGTAAAATTATTTTTTCGTCTTCATTAGGCACTTTAATAGAGTGGTACGATTTTTATATTTTTGGAATGCTTGCTAAAACTATTTCTATTCAATTTTTTCCTGAAGGTAATTCTAGCGCTGCATTATTAAGTACGCTTGCCATTTTTGCTGCCGGATTTTTAGTACGTCCTTTTGGTGCCTTATTTTTTGGGCGATTAGGGGATTTGGTTGGCAGAAAATATACATTCTTACTCACTTTAATTTTAATGGGGGCATCAACTTTTTTAATTGGTTTAGTGCCCGGATACAAAACTATTGGCCTAGCGGCACCTTTACTAGTTTTATTATTGCGGCTAATACAGGGCCTAGCATTAGGTGGAGAGTATGGTGGCGCTGCTACCTATATTGCCGAACATGCGCCAGCAGAAAAAAGAGGTTATTATACTAGTTGGATACAAACTACGGCCACACTGGGTTTGTTTGTAGCGCTTGGCATTATTTTGCTGGTAAAAGCAAATATGAGTGAGGTTGCTTTTAATGCAGAATGGGGTGGCTGGAGATATCCATTCTGGGTATCTATTTTATTAGTTGGGCTTTCAATTTATATTAGGTTAAAGATGAAAGAATCACCTATGTATGCGGCATTAAAAGCAGAGGGTGCAACATCCATTAATCCTATAAAAGAAAGCTTTGGCCACAAAGCTAATTTTAAAATGGTTTTATTGGCTTTGTTTGGTGCAGTTATGGGCCAGGGAGTTATTTGGTACACGGGTCAATTTTATGCACAGAGTTTTTTAGAAAATACTTGTAAGGTTGATTTTATACAAAGCAGAAGTATTTTATTATGGGCCATCGCATTTGCTACCCCATTTTTTTTATTTTTTGGATGGCTGAGTGATAAGATTGGAAGAAAATGGATTATGCTAGCAGGAATGCTACTAGGGGTTATTTTTTATCGACCAATCTTCAGTATATTTTTAAAAGATACAGATGCAAAAGAATGGAAAAAGCAGGATTTGGTTATTATAAAATCAGATACCATTCATTTAGTATTATCGGATAGCATTACAACGAAGTATAAAAATTACGATGGTGCCAAGTTCATTGAGATTAAAAAAGATACAGTAACCAATATTCAAAATATGAATAATGTAATAATTAAGACCTATAAGTATGATGTTAAGCCCCGCTATATAAACAAAGAATTTGGGCGGAAAAGATATATAAAATTTATTTTTTTGGTATGGATAATGATCATTTTTGTAACTATGGCTTATAGTCCTATTGCTGCATTTTTAGTAGAAATGTTTCCTACAAAAATTCGCTACACATCTATGAGCTTGCCTTACCATATTGGCAATGGGGTTTTTGGCGGATTAGTGCCTTTTATTGCAACACTACTAGCCACCACTTTTACTAAAGACCCGCTGGTAGGACTTTGGTATCCAATTGGCGTTGCTTTTTTATGTTTTATTATTGGGGCTTTTTATTTAACCAATAAAATTAATAACGACGTTAACGATTAATTTCTTTAAACCATAGATGTCATCTATAAAAAAGGGTAATGAATACAATTAAAAAAATAATGGGAATTGCATGGATCACCATTGCGCCAGCAATTATTTATATTTTAGTGATGGGGGCAATACATAATATCAATGATGCTGGCACAAAAGATATTAATAAACCAATTCCCTGGGTAATTATAATTACCATATTTACACCTATTGCTTTAGGGCTGATGATATTCGGTTATTATGCTTTAACAGGAGAGTATGATAAGCCGCCAGAGCGTTCTGATGAACTATGAATGATTAATATTACAAATCCATTGCTTTATAAATAGCCTCCTGAATATTCATACGCACATTCATCTTTAATAATTTTGTATTTTCCCCACCATCTGGATTTACCCGGTTGCTTAAAAAGATAAAAACAAGATTATAAACAGGGTCAGCCCAAACACAAGTGCCAGTATAACCAGTATGCCCAAAGGTAAGAGATGATGAAGTGTAGCATGGATAAGGGTCAGGACGAATCAAATTATTTTTTTCTGGCTTATCAAAACCATAACCACGCCGACTGATATTGCTGTGGTATGCAGTAAATAAATCAATGGTTTCTTTCTGTAAAAATCTTTTACCGTTTATTGTTCCCCCATTTAAAAGCATTTGCATAATTATAGCTAAATCGTATGCATTACTGAATAACCCAGCATGGCCAGCTACTTCGCCAAACATAGCAGCACCTGGGTCGTGCACATCGCCTCGTAAAAGCTGCAAACGAAAATATTTTTCCTGTTCGGTTGGAACAATACGGTCTAAACTAAATTGTTCCCTTGGTTTAAATCCTGTTGAGGTTAAACCCATTGGCCTGTAAAATTCTTTTTCTGCATATTCATCAAGGGGTAAACCGCTAATAGATTCTACAACCTTACCTAAAAAAATAAAATCGTTATCGCTGTACACATAATTATTTGCATGGCCAAGCGGACTTTGTAAAATACGTTTATATAAAGTATCTCGCCAGTCGTTTCGCATAAAAAGATTTTCTGCAACACGTATACTAAAGGAATCATTTTTTTTGGCTGAATAATATTTAGGTAAGGGGACTCCTTTTGAATCAATAGTTTCTTTATAAAAAGGAATGAAGGATACAAGTCCTGCCTGGTGCAACAAAATATTTTCTATAGTCAAATTTTCTTTGTTACTTCCTTTAACTAAAGGGAGATAATCACCAAGTTTTTTTTTTAAATTAAGTTTACCTTCATCAAATAATTTCATAACTGAGATGGTAGTAGCACAAACTTTTGTAACAGATGCCATATCATAAATAGATTCTAAATTTACAGACTCTGCTTTATCATAAGTTATATTACCAAAAGCTTTATAGTAGCTGATTTTACTATCTTTAACAACTAAAATAACAGCCCCGGGAGTTGCGCCTTTTGCAATCGCATCTTTTGCAAGAGAATCAATAATGGCGAGTTTTGTCGTATTTATAACCGCCTTATCTCCTTTAGGTAGATTTACAAAAGCATTAAATGTAATACCTGTCCCAAATTTAAGTGACTCACAAACTGTAACTGGCAGTTTCCCTTTGGCTGCAATTTTTCCCTGTAACAAATCAATTGCTACATGGTGTATAATACTATCATCTTCATAACAGGCAATCATATTTTTTGCATCGCACCAATTTTTTATAGCATAAGGATTCCCAAATACAAATGTTACTACACTTGTATTTTGTTGTAATTGAGTTACTAGATCAATGGCATTTTTGCTGATGCCGAAATTATTAGCAGGCGTCCGGTTGTATGCATGAACACCAATAATTATTTTTTTGTACCGCTTTTTAATTGAGTCAATGGTCGCAGTGATGGCTGAAGAATCTTGCTTATAATCGAAATAAAAAACATCTGCATTATAATCTGTACGCAGGCGTTTTGCAAATGCATTATCACTGCTGCTACCAACACTTACATACGCCACATCTGTTGTTGATTGATTACTATTAGCAGGCATTGGAAAAAATACTGCATCAGTTTTTTTTAAAACAGTTAAGGCATTTTCTGCAATTAGTTTACGCATAAAATAAACTTTGCTATTCAAATCAATGGTTAAATTATCTGTGTTAATTGGTTGTAATTTAAAAAGACCATATTGATATTTTGATATCAATACTTTTTTGCAATGCCTTTCAATATCTGCCCAACTTAATCTTCCGCTATCTATCGCTGTTTTTATTTTTAATATTGCCATTGGCACATCGCCTGGTAAACAAAGCATATCATTTCCTGCAATTAAGGATTCTACAGAAGCTGCTCCATCAGGAAAAAATTTATTTACGCCCTGCATCCCAAGCGCATCTGTAAAAGTTAATCCCTGAAAACCTATTTCATTTCTCATTAAATTGGTAACGTTATTTTTTGATAATGAAGTGGCCCTGCTTGACGCTGTGTCAATGGCAGGGATATACAAATGGGCAATCATCACACTTCCTATACCAGCTTTAAATATCTGCCTAAAAGGATAAAGTTCTAAAGATTCTAACTGCGCCATCGTTTTATTAATCACGGGTAAATCAAGGTGAGAATCCACTGCAACATCACCATGTCCTGGAAAATGCTTGGCACAAGCCATAACGCCATTATCCTGCATACCTTTCATATATTGTATAGCAAAAGATGCTACTTTATATTTGTCTTCGCCAAAACTGCGGTCATTAATAACCGGATTATTGGGATTATTATTTACATCCACAACTGGGGCATAATTAACCTGTATGCCAATCCTTTTGCATTGTTCCGCAACAATTCTACCGTATTGATACGCAATATTTGAATCCTGTACTGCTCCAAGCATCATCTGCCTGGGTAATGGAAGTACACTATCAATCATGCGCATTCCTACTCCCCATTCTGCATCAATACACATAAGTATCGGTGTTTTGGCCATAGCTTGCAGACTGTTTAAGATATTAGCCTGCTTTACTGGACTTCCCTGAAAAAGACAAACCCCGCCTACATTGTATTGCTTTACCAATTCTGCTACAGCGCTATCATAAAAAGTTACAATCTTGGTTCTCATATCAATAGTTGATAATCGAACTACCATTAATTGAGCAATCTGTTCATCGGCACTTAATGTTTTAAAAACACTGTCTGCCCATATTATAGCTTTATTTTGTTGCGCAATGCTGTTAAGCGGAATAAAAAGAAATAAAATCAACTGAATTTTACGCATAAGGGTTAAAAATTTTAGAGTGGGTAAGATGTATTATTTTTGATGTTCTAAATTACAAAAATTTGCCTGATATTATACAATTATTACCCGATAACATTGCCAACCAGATTGCTGCAGGTGAAGTTATACAACGACCTGCTAGTGCAGTAAAAGAACTTTTAGAAAATGCCGTTGATGCAGGTGCTGATGAAATTAAATTAATTATCAATGATGCTGGCAAGGCATTGATACAGGTTATAGATAATGGCAAAGGCATGAGTGAGACCGATGCAAGAATGGCTTTTGAGCGGCACGCTACTTCTAAAATAAAAAATATTGAGGATCTTTTTAAGATAAAAACCATGGGCTTCAGGGGCGAAGCATTAGCAAGTATTGCTGCGGTAGGTCAGGTTGAATTAAAATCCAAACGCACCGAAGATGAAACAGGAGTTTTTATTGAAATTGAAAATAGTCAGGTTATAAAACAGGAGCCTGTAGCAATGCAAAACGGCACTAGTGTTGTTATGAAAAATCTTTTTTTTAATGTGCCTGCCAGAAGAAATTTTTTAAAAAGTAATGCTGCCGAACTAAGGCATATTGTTGATGAATTTATTAGGGTAGCAATGTCTTTTCCCGAGATTTTCTTTTCATTTACTAGCAATGGTCAGCAGGTATTTCATTTGGAGAAGGGTAGTATGAAGCAGCGCATAGTACAAATTTTAGGAAATAACTATGGTGCTAAATTAGTTGCAGTTCAAGAACATACCGACTACATGAATATTTATGGCTTTGTTGGAAAACCAGAGACTGCTAAAAAAACCCGCGGCGATCAATATTTTTTTGTAAATAATCGCTTTATTAAAAGTGCCTATCTAAACCATGCGGTGATGAATGCTTTTAATGAAATGATTGCAAAGGATAGCTTTCCGATGTATGCTTTATTTATTGATCTTGACCCTTCGCAGTTGGATATAAATGTACACCCCACCAAACAGGAAATAAAATTTGAAGACGAAAAGATTGTGTATGCTTTTGTGCAAAGCGCTATCAAGCATGCATTAGCACAGTTCAGTATTTCGCCTACCTTAGATTTTGAATTAGATGCTTCTATACAAAGTTTAGATGCTGTATCCAAACCATTTACAGATGAAAACAAATCTTCTGCTACCTCCTCTTCGTTGTATAATACATTCACAAAAAAAAATCAATCACATTTTATTGAAAGTAAAAGTGAGTTGAAACATTGGAAAGATTTTTACGAACCAAGTAAGAAACAACCCGATGATTTACGACCAATAGAAGATACTGACTTAACAGCTATTCAAGGGTTACATGCTATTAACGACCAGGTTCCAACAACAGATAATCTCTTTCAGCTGCACCGTAGTTTTATTGTTGTTCAAACTAATCGTGGTTATTATGTAGTGCACCAACAAAATGCACATGAACGAATCTTATATGAGCAATTTGCACAGGCTGTAGAAGGAAAATCAATTGCTACACAGCAAAGTTTATTTCCATCAACAATAGAATTAACTACGGCAGATGCTGTTTTATTAAATGAGTTATTGCCTGATATGAATCATTTAGGGTATCTACTTGAGCCTTTTGGTAATAACACTTTTGTAATTCAAGGCACACCTGCCGACGTAAACCAGGGTAACGAAAAAATAGCCATAGAAAAAATGCTAGAGCAGTATAAACACTTTAGTCCCGATTTAAAATACAGTAAACGAGAAAAATTATTGCGTTCACTTGCGTTGCAACAATCAATAAAAGCTGGAACATCTTTAACTGAACAAGAAATGAAAGTATTGATACAAGAATTGTTTAATTGCAGTGTACCTAATACCACCGCAAATGGGAAACCTACTTATCTGGAATTTAAAAAAGAAAATTTAGATAAATTATTTGGGAGATAGGTTTTTCAATTAATTCAAAAATCCGGTAGACTGGCATTTTAGTTATTAAAATGAGAATTCACAAAGGGCTGCAACATTTCTGTTGTAACCCTTTGTGAAAATAAATAGATAATTATAATTTTTGAAATCTAGCATAACAGACCCTGTTTCCATAAACCAATCTGATTATATATTGTCCGGGACTTAAACTGCTCACATTTAAACTCACTAAATTAGTGCCTGTGTATCCTTGTTGATGTGCATCTAAAACCAATGCATTTAAATTGTTATACACATAAGCATGAATCATTTCGGGCTGTGTTAGATAAACATTTACATGAACCGCTGTTGATGCTGGATTAGGAAACGCCTGTAATTCACAAACATTAGATACATTTTCAATACGAATATAATTACAATATTCTTTTACACATCCACCTAAAACAACGGCTCTCAAACAAACCCTAAAATGGCCTGTGTCCTGAAATAAATAAATTGGATTATTTTGATGCAATACAACTGGAGGCGTTGCAACGGTTCCTCCTATTTTAGTAATTATCCATGTTTGATCCAATATGGGCAATGTGCCGCTTGCAAAAAACTGTATTTTATTTGGCACCTGCAAATTACGCTGATACGTATAAGAGACATGTGCAGAGTCGCAGTTGACTTGTAACTGTACATTTATTGGTTTGCAGGTGGTTGATGCACAATCTACCCCTCGCCAAACAGTTAAACAGGCGGTATAATTTCCAGCTTGAGTATAACGGTGAATTGCGATAGGGTCATGACTTCCGGTACCGTCTCCAAAGGTCCAAGTATATTGTAAATTTGAATTTATATAATCTGATGTGAATTTGTATTTCTGATTATCATTAGAAAATCTTTCAAAATGATAGTTCGAAAGATTAATGCAAGCTGGTAGTGTATCATGAATATAAATGGTATCACATATTTCTCTTACACAATTTGAATTAGAGCCTAAATAAACCCGAAGACAAACAATAAATGTACCAGCGTGTGCGTACTCATGAACAGCATTCCAGGAAGTGGTGCTACTTGCATCTCCAAAGCTCCAAACGGCTATAGCAGAGGCTGTTGGTGGTGTACTAAGGTTGTTAAAAAAAACTTTCCTATTGTTTACAGAATCAAGGTGCCAGTTAAAGTTTACATTAAAATTACATAGTGTGGATACAGTAATAGTTCTACATAAATACCTTATACAAGGAGCAGATGTAGTGTTTGTAATTTTCTTTACTATTAAACAAATAACATAAGTTCCTGCATTCGCATAAGTGTGAACAGGGTTTACATCGTAAGATGAAGTACCATCACCAAAACTCCATATTGTAGAATCAGATGATACTAATGGAACTGATAGATTTTGAAATGATACAGTTAATGGTGTTGCAGCGGTAATGCTCGAACTAAAATTAACTACTAAGTTACAAGTATTTGTTATGGATACCAGTTTGGTAAAAGATTGGGTACAAACAGGAACATTATTTGGATTTACCCTCACAATTGTATGTATAACGCCATATGTACCTGGGGTGGAATATGTATGCGATGGCGAAATCGACTGACTAACAGCACTAGCATCGCCAAAATTCCAATAGTGCGTTACAAATGGTGAATCATTTGTAATAACAGGGTTAAATTTTATTGTGTAATTGCTCAGATATTGAACAGCAAATTCAGCACTTTAGAGCTCAATATAACAGGAAAAGTCGAAGTTTAACAGTGTTATTAATCCCTCTCTTGTGCCCTCAGCCATCTTTCTGGAATTTCATTCTGGCTAGCATGTACATAATCGTTATAGCTACATGGGATCATTTTTTTGTTTGGTAACTGCATCCACCATCGTCCTGTTTTTTTACTTTGCATAAAAATAGACTCAACTTCTGTAAAGCGGGTATGATATACGTTAAAAGAATCACTGTCTTCGATAGACGCTTCCTGCTTACTTCGATTTTTTCCATCTATAAAATACCAAAGCATTTGTGAAATTTGTTTTGCACTCTGTTCTTTTTCATCAAGCTGAGGGAGGTAACCATAAATGCCAAAACTACTTAATTTGTTACTCATTCCAGCAAATCTGGTAAGTATACAAGCCTCCTCTCCGGTGAACCCATTAGGGCTTTCACTACCAGCTGGCGAGTCGCTATACTTAATAGCACTAATATCAAAACTAAGTAAATTTGTATTTCTAATAACGGGCTCCATCTCGTCTATGTTTTCTTTGGCAGTACCTACTCTAAAACAATCAAAACGAAGTTTATCCATTGTCTCTAGCATGCGCGGGTGTACGAAATAGCTTTGAAAACCGATATGGTTGTAATGCTTTACTAGATTAGGTTCGCTTGTTAACATCTCTAGTAAAAAGTTTTCACTACGTAAAGGATTTTCACTTTTTAAATTAATTGTTGCATCAATGCAAGTAGCTTCAATTACTTGACGTAATTCTTTATATGCAAAATATTGGGCCAATGTAATATCATGCGATCCGCCCAAAATAACAACCGTCTTTTTCATTCGTAATAATTCGGCCAATACCGTTTTTACAGCCGCATAACTATCATTTATATTAGCTCCAGTTTTTATATTACCTATATCTGCAATAAAAATGTCGGTATGCCAATAATGTAATTTATATAATTGCTTACGAATACAATCGGCAGCATTTAGCGTATTATCAAACAAGCCACTGCCTCTAGTTTCATTAATACCAACAAAAATTATATCTGAATCGGTAATGTCTGGCAATTCATTTACATAAATGTTAATATGTTTAGCGAGTTGACCATCTGTATAATCATTATCTTCATTTAGCTCATTAATTGATATGGGAATTAAAAAATCGTGCAAGTCGTACATTATAAAATTTTGACAAACCTAATTTATTAATTTCAAAAAGTTGATTTACAATTTAGAAAATATGATAATTGTTATGTTTTTTAAACTGCGTAAATTGTTAACTTCGCAAAATAATAAATCAAATCATGAGTAATAATCAGGAAGTTTTAAATGATGTAGTAATTAAGTTTGCGGGAGATAGTGGCGACGGGATGCAGTTAACTGGTAGCCAATTCACTAATAATACGGCGATGCTGGGTATTGATTTGGCAACTTTTCCCGATTTTCCGGCCGAGATTAGGGCCCCAATAGGCACAATCCCTGGCGTTAGTGGTTACCAGCTTAGGTTTTCATCTGATCGCGTATTTACACCTGGGGATTCTTGTGATGTATTGGTAGCCATGAATGCAGCAG
Source organism: Chitinophaga pinensis (assembly GCA_945865645.1). Classification (GTDB taxonomy): domain Bacteria; phylum Bacteroidota; class Bacteroidia; order Chitinophagales; family Chitinophagaceae; genus Ferruginibacter; species Ferruginibacter pinensis_B. The sequence continues at coordinate 21,635 of CAMBEI010000028.1, forward strand.
CTTTAAAATCTAACTTACATGGTTTAAAGCCCGGGGGACGAATAATTGCTAATGAGGATGGGTTTGATACAAAAAATTTACGTTTAGCAAATTATCCCGAAGGCATTAATCCACTCGACAATGAAAGTTTAGGTAATTATGAGGTAATTAGAATGGATGTAACCAAGATGACGCGTGAGGCTTTGAAAGATATTACAATGGGGATAAAGGAAAAAGATCGTGCAAAAAATATGTTTGTACTCGGTTTTTTATATTGGATGTATAATCGGGATATGGATAGTACCATTGGTTTTATTAAAGAAAAATTTGGAAAAAAACCAGAAATATTTGAAAGTAATGTTAAAGCACTTAAAGCGGGTTATCATTATGGCGATACTACAGAAACATTTACAACTCGTTACACTGTAGCTAAAGCAAAAATGCCCCCAGGTACTTACAGGTCCATCATGGGCAATCAGGCAGTGTCCTATGGTTTAATTGCAGCTTCACAAAAAAGTGGGTTGCCATTATTTTTAGGTAGTTACCCCATAACCCCTGCCAGCGACATTTTGCATGAATTAAGTAGGTATAAAAACTTTGGTATAAAAACTTTTCAGGCCGAAGATGAAATTGCTGCAATAGCATCGTCTATTGGCGCTAGTTATGGTGGCAATTTAGCGGTAACAACAAGTAGTGGGCCTGGAATAGCACTTAAAGCTGAAGCAATGGGTTTAGCAGTGATGCTTGAAATTCCCTTGATTATTATCAATATTCAAAGAGGTGGCCCATCAACTGGCTTACCAACAAAGACAGAGCAAAGTGATTTGATGCAGGCATATTATGGCCGAAACGGCGAATGCCCCATGCCCATTGTTTCCGCATCAACACCAAGCGATTGTTTTAGTGCGGTATATGAAGCGGCAAGAATTTCGGTTCAACACATGACACCGGTTATGTTTTTAAGCGACGGTTATATTGCAAACGGTGCCGAGCCTTGGAAATTTCCTGCGGCGGCAGACCTAGCTGAAATTAAAACCCAATTCGCAACGCAACAGTCTTCAGCCTATATGGACAAGGATGGGAAGTTTCAACCCTATAAGAGAGATGATAAACTAGTACGCCCATGGGCAATACCTGGTACACCCGGATTGGAACACCGCGTTGGTGGATTGGAAAAACAAGATATTACGGGTAATATAAGCTATGAGCCTGAAAACCATGAATTTATGATTAAAACCCGACAGGCTAAAATTGATTTAATTGCTAACTTTATTCCTGATCAACACTTAGATAGTGGCCCAGAAACAGGAAAAGTGTTGGTTTTGGGTTGGGGTAGCACCTACGGCGCTATTAAAAGCGCTTGTATCGACTTGCAAAAAGAAGGACTCGCTGTATCTCATGCACACTTACGTTATATAAGACCTTTCCCTAAAAATTTAGGAGAGATTTTGAAAAATTTTGACGCTGTTTTAGTCCCTGAAATCAATAACGGGCAACTCGTAAAAATTATTCGTGATGTATATTTTGTAGATGCAAAACCTTACAATAAAATTATGGGTATACCAATTACAAAGGGCGAGTTAATTGATGAAATTAAAAGTCTGCTATAATTTACTATTAATAAAATATAAAATGCCCTTTCATTAAATTAAAAGGTCATCTTAATAAAAACAATTTATTATCTTCTTATTTTTTCTCTCCCAAAAGTATAGCCTATTTTTAAATTAAGGGTAAAGTATCCATCATTATTTTTAGCATTACCGCGTCCATCACCCACATTAGTAATGTGTGATGGCGTTAATTCGTATTGTCTGTCGTTAAGCAACAAAGCGTTTGTTAATTTTGCACCAGTAAAATAATTGGCATATAAAGTAGGATCTATATACTCTGTGCTTAAATCATCTAAGTAATCGGTTGTTAATTTACGATAAACAAATTCTGCTTTTACGTTTAATGTTGAACTCAAATCATATTTAATTCCAACACCTAATGGAAAATTTACTTGAGTTAATTTATAAGGTTTACGGTTTGGATATTCTGCAAATCCTTGTCCTTCGGTACTTAAAGGTTGTAAATCAACTGTTTTTCCTGCTAAAGTTGTTTGCGGATTAAAAGAGAAAAATCCAACACCCGCTAATACGTATGGCGAACAAATAGGAGGATCTTTATCTTCTTTATTGTTGTTAAAAATATATAATGGATGAATTTCAAGACCAAGCATAAAATCCGTAATTTTTGATTTAAAATTTAAATTTCTCTCGTATCTACCTAAAGTAGAAGGGGCAACTTTTGCAAGCACCTTATCATCGGCCGAAACCTGACCAAAAGTAGCTTCCAACCTTAAAGCAAACATATATTGATACGTGGCACTCAGATAAATACTTTCGGCCAAATAGGTATTACCTAGATTTATATCCTTTACTAAATTTTTACCTATTCCTTTATTGCCCCCTATATCTGTTAAGCAGTTCATTGCCCCTACCGAAGCTCCTAGTTCAAAGATAACAGGGTTATCATAATAATTATTATCATAAAAATAATACTGCGCATTGGCATTTTTAACAGAAATAATAATCATTAAAAAGAAGATAATTTTTTTCATAGCGATATCATTGTTGGTTTAATAAGTATAGGTTTAATAAAATAAATCCATCATGCAAATAAAATGAATTTTAACTGAAAATTACTTATTTAAAAACTTTTACCATATTTACAAAAAAAATTTAAGCCACATTCTTCACATTTTGGACTTCGGGCTGTGCAAATATATCGACCATGCAAAATTAGCCAATGATGTGCCGTATGCACATAGGCTGCAGGTAAATTTTTTATTAATTGTTTCTCTGCAGCTAATGGAGTTTTTGCATTAACTGTTAATCCTATTCGTGCACTTACTCTAAATACATGCGTATCTACTGCCATATTGGGCTGTTTATCAACTACCGATGTAATAACATTTGCCGTTTTTCTGCCCACGCCTGGTAGTAATATTAACTCATCTACCGTCATAGGTACTTGCCCATTAAATTTTTCTAATAGCATTTTTGACATACCAATTAGATACTTGGTTTTATTGTTGGGGTAAGAAATACTTTTAATAAATGGGAACAAACTATCGAATTCCGCCTTGCTCATTGCCAATGCATCTGGAAATTTTTTAAAAATAGCTGGTGTAGTAGTGTTTACCCGCTTATCGGTACATTGAGCCGATAAAATTACCGACACTAATAATTGAAAACTGTTGAGATAAATGAGTTCTGTTTCAGCATCTGGGGCATACTCTAAAAAGTAGGCTGTAAAAAACTGGTATCTTTCCTTCCTTGTCATAAAAAAATCTTACAACCAAAACTAGAAGATTAAAATTAAGTTAAAAGTATTAGTGAATTATGCTAGATAGGAGAAAATTCTGCAACTGTTTTTTCAGCATAATTTAAAATATTATCAATAGTTTGCTGCCTCGGTTCCATTTTCAAGGTTTCAAGATTTTCTTGGTTTGAGATGATTACTTCAAATTTTTCTCGTAATATCCAATCGGTTTTTAAAGCAGCTGCTATTTGAGCCGTTTGTAATTGGGGTGTTTCTTTATACAAATAAAGTATTAGGTCTTCCAAGGTAAAATTGTGCATAGTTAAATTACTTACGTTAAAAAATTAAGGTATCGATACCCTTTTCTACATAAACGATAGTAATGTCTGTAATATTGCTTAATATGGTAAAATTATTTCTTTTCGTTGCTTTTAATGATAATAAAAAGGTCTTCATTATCTTTTTTCATCATATATTTTTCTCTAGCATATTTTTCAATGCTTTGGGCATCATTTTTTAATAAATCCAATTCTTGGTGTGCTTCTTTTATTAATTTTTTAAGATGTTGCTCACTATTTTGTAACTCACTTAGCTTATCTCTACGTTCAAAATCTGACAAGATATCCTTTGGATCAAGAAAAAATGTCCATATTAGAAAAAAAATACCTGTAATAATATATTTATTATTAAGCCACGAAAGTTTTCCTAAGTTCCCTCTAAGGCCCCCTGGTTGAGCGACTTCTTTGTTTTCTGAAAGCTTTTCCATTTTTGAGCTTGTTTTAATTCTTTTTCTTATTAGCGTACTCCAAATTTAATCTTTCCTTTTGGATATATGCCACTTTCGCCTAGCATTTCTTCAATACGTATCAATTGATTGTATTTTGCCATACGATCTGTTCTAGATGCTGAGCCAGTTTTAATTTGGCCACAGTTTAGTGCTACCGCTAAATCTGCAATAGTCGTATCTTCTGTTTCTCCGCTTCTATGACTCATTATAGTATTAAATCCATTTTGTTGAGCCATACTTACCGCATTTATTGTTTCGGTAATGGTTCCTATCTGATTTACTTTAACCAATAACCCATTTGCAATACCTTCTTTTATGCCTCTCTCTAAGCGATTAACATTGGTAACAAAAAGATCATCACCCACCAGCTGAATTTTTTTGCCTAAAGTATCAGTCATTAATTTCCAGCCTTTCCAATCATCTTCTGCCATACCATCTTCAATAGAAACAATCGGGTATTGCTTTACCCAGTTAGCCCAGTAATCAACCATTTTTTCGCTACTTATTTTTTTGCCATCGCTTTTATGAAAATGGTATACTTTTTTTGTCTTGTCATACATTTCACTAACAGCAGGGTCTAAGGCAATGGCAATTTGTGAACCTGCTTTATAACCTGCTGCGGTTATAGCTATCATCACCGTTTCAATAGCTTCTTCATTACTTTGAATGTTTGGGGCGAACCCTCCTTCATCTCCTACATTGGTGCTGTATCCTTTTTTCTTTAATACTGTTTTTAAGGTATGAAAAATATCAACGCCCCATTGCAAGCCTTCACTAAATGATGATGCTCCAACTGGCATAACCATAAATTCTTGAAAATCTATTTTATTATCAGCATGTGAGCCACCATTTAAAATATTCATCATAGGTATTGGCAAAACATTTGCATTGGTACCGCCAATATATCTATATAATGGAAGATTAGCTTCCAAGGCTGCCGCTTTAGCTACCGCCATGCTTATTGCTAGTATGGCATTTGCTCCTAATTTCTCTTTATTGTGTGTTCCATCAAGCGAAATCATCATGGCATCAATACCCGTTTGATCTGCCACATCCCATCCCAATAAATTATCCGCAAGAATGGTATTGATATTTTTTACCGCCTTAAGTACGCCTTTACCCCCATATAATTTTTTATTGCCATCACGTAACTCCACAGCTTCATGAATTCCAGTACTTGCTCCACTAGGTACAGCTGCACGGCCTAAATGTTCATTTTCGGTTAAAACATCTACTTCTACGGTAGGGTTACCCCGGCTATCTAAAATCTGACGGGCATAAATGGAGGCGATATAGCTCATATTTATATATATTTTTTATTTTTTTACTCAGCAAAATGCACTAGGTACATGGGTTTAATTAGTTTATTTATTGTTCAATAGTTAATCTTCTAAATATATCTTCTAAACTTCCAGCCGTTTCACTTTGTAAAGAAATAATGTTAAGATTTTTACGTAGCATAATTTCTATCAACTTTCTTTTTAAACGATCTGCATCATCAGTAATAAATAACCAAGTGTTTGCATTAAGTTGTTTAATATTATCAATTCCATCAAAAATATCTTTCTTAACAATTTCCTTTATTTCTAATCTTAATTCATTAAAATGATTTTTACCAATCAAATTACTAAGTTTATCGTCGGCTACAATTACACCTTTGTTTATAATAATTACCCGATCGCAAATTGCCTGTACTTCCTGTAATATATGGGAGGAGAATAAGACCGTTTTATTTTTTCCTAATTTTTTTATTAGCTCTCTTATTTCAATAATCTGGTTGGGGTCAAGACCACTAGTGGGCTCGTCTAAAATTAAAACCTCGGGGTCGTGAACAAGAGCTGCTGCTAAACCTATCCGTTGTTTATAGCCCTTGCTTAGCTGCCTAATTTTTTTATTAGCTTCTACAGTTAATCCAACTATTTTTAAAACTTCTTCTATCTTTTCTTTTTTATTTTTTATAGTATGTACTTGGGTTATAAAGTCAATATACTCTCTTACATACATATCATAATATAATGGATTAGCTTCGGGCAAATAGCCGATCTTTTTTTTAGTGTTGCTATTTTTTGAATGTACAGTAATGCCACAAACACTTGCTGTGCCTATACTTGCAGGCAAATAACCAGTAATAATTTTCATAGTGGTTGATTTTCCTGCACCATTTGGTCCCAAAAAACCAACAACTTCTCCCTTATTTATTGTAAAAGAAATACCATCAACTGCTTTTTGCGCATCGTAAATTTTGGTAAGATTATTTACTATTATTGACATGTTATTATTATGCTGTAAAAGTAAAAAAAGTACTAGATTTATTAAACTAGCTTTTTTAATACATTTATTTTTTTTCGTCGCTATTATTGTTCAAATTTTGATCTGGTTTTTGCTGCCCCGCTTGTCCTACTCCTCTTGTAGGTCTATTTCGGTTATTGTTTTGTGCCTGCTGTCTGTTAAAAGTATTATTGAATTTTCTATTACTGTTTGGTTGATTAGATCCTGTACCTTGTTGCGACTGGTTGCTCCCGCCAAGATTTTGTTGATTGCGATTTTGACCAAATTGTCCCTGTTGTGGTGATTCCCCTTGACCTACAGAACGATTTTGTCTTTGTCTGCTACCCTGTTGATTTGATCCTCTTTCCTGATCTCTTCTTTTTCTACTTGTTTTTTCAAGGCTCTTTAAACTTATCTGTCCAACCACATCAGCATAAGTAGGTTCAATTTCTTTTGGTTTATTACTCAGCACTTCTACAGGTTCTAAATCTTCTGGACGAATACCTTGTTTATTTAATTCTTTAATTTTTTTAACCCGCTCAATTGTTAATGGATACTGCTTATTACTATCGGGCATAGTATACCACATTAGGTTGCGAAAAATATCTTTCTTAACCAAAAATGCTCGGCTTTTTGCCATTTCTATTATATCTGCGTCCGTAGGAAAAAATTGTAGGGCATCCATATACGTATCTAGTTCGTAATTTAAACAGCATTTTAATCGACCGCATTGGCCACTTAATTTTGTTTGATTTATGCTTAAATTTTGATAACGTGCTGCATTAGTGTTTACACTTTTAAAATCGGTAAGCCAACTGCTACAGCAAAGTTCTCGACCACAGCTACCTATGCCTCCTACTTTTCCAGCCTCTTGTCGGGCACCTATCTGGCGCATTTCTACTTTTACTTTAAATTCGCCGGCATATAATTTTATTAACTCTCTAAAATCAACACGTTCATCAGCTATATAAAAAAAAGTAGCTTTTCTACCATCTGCTTGTAGTTCCACTTCCGCCATTTTTAGCTCTAATTTTAGCTGACGGGCCATGGCACGGCTGCGAATTAAAACCTGTGCTTCCCGCGCTTTTGATTCCCGCATTTTAGTAATATCAGTTTCAGTTGCACGGCGTAAAACCTTTTTTATCTCCGGACTTTTTTCATCAATTCTATGCTTTTTCATCTGTAAACGAACTAGCTCACCTGTTATATTTACCATCCCTACATCAAAACCACTCACTCCTTCTACAGCAATCGTATCTCCCTTTTCGTAGTAATGTAATGTAGTATTTCTAAAAAATTCTTTTCGGCTACCATTGTTAAAACTCACTTCTATTACCCTGCAACCGCTTTCGGGGTCGCTAAAAGGTAAATTGGCCAACCAGTCATGCACATTCATGCGGTTACAACCACCGCTTGAGCAACTACCATGGCTCTGGCAGCCACTAGGTACCCCGTCTTTAGAATTTGTTCCGCAACCTCCACTTCCACATCCCATATAATATTAATTAAATTATTAAGAAAAAATCAAGAAGAGATTTTTTAAAATCAGAGAGAGCATTACTATTAAACTTTAGTGGCGTCGCACCTTTTACTATACATCTTTATTTGGCAGATTAAAGTATAAATTTAGAATGCCAATGAAAGAATTTCGACGCAATCCAGATAGTTATCCAGATTTATTATTGTTGAAAAAGCGGGTATCAAAATATGTAATACGCAAATGTCAACGCTTAATTAGTAATTAATAACTCCCTACAGTCCTCTTCCTCAGTTAATCAAAATTAACGATTTGTTGTTAATAATACGATATATCCTGATGGAAAGTGCATGAAAGAGCATTTTAGCATTGGCATTTCGCTCAATATAATAGCTAGCCTTATCTAATTCATTAATAATAGCTTCTTGCTGCCCTAGATTACATAGTTTGTTTAAACGTAGGGCAAAATCTTGTTCGTTATTATATAATAATTGCCCTTCTTTAGTGTTTATTACCCTTCCTCTAATAGCCTGCTCCAATAGATGAATAAAATATTTGAGAAACTGTTTTTGTTTTTCTCTACCCAATTTAGCAGTCTCTTCAATCCATTTTACCTGGGCTACAGGACCTGTTTTAATTATGGCATTTAACCACTCTCTAAGCATAAGTTCCCAATCATCATCGGCATGTTGTAATAATTGTAGGGCTTCTCTGTAATTGCCTTCGGCAACAGCAGCAATTTGCTGCGCTTTTTCAATTTTTACTCCCGCGCTCAATTCTAATGCAGTTTCAATTTCTATATTATTAAGCGAGGATATTTTAACTAATTGGGTTCGAGATAAAATGGTTGGTAGAATTAATTCTTCCTTTTCAGCAAC
>CAMBEI010000029.1 GCA_945865645.1 Chitinophaga pinensis
TGGCTTAACTGCCGCAATTGGCTTTAATGTAATGCATGATGGTGGCCATGGCAGTTTTAGTAAAAGCAAATTTTGGAATAAAATAGCTGCATTTTCTGTTAATGCTTTAGGGGCAAGTGGTATTATGTGGAACAACAAACACAATATCATACACCATACCTATACCAATATTGATGGCATTGATGATGACATAGAAATTAAACCTTTGTTAAGAATGTGCACATCGCAAAAAAAATATTTTATCCATCGTTTTCAGCATATTTATGTATGGATTTTATACACTTTATTATTATTAGTATGGGTTTTTCAATCTGATTATAAAAAATATTTTAGTAAAAAAGTAGGGAGTGTCTCTATTAAAAAAATGAGTTCGTTTGAACACATTGCCTTTTGGATTGCTAAAGTTGGTTATGCCTTTATGATGATTGTATTGCCTATTATGCTATTAGGATTTTTATCATGGTTAACAGGATTTTTAATTATCGTTATGTTCGCTGGATTTGTATTAAGCATTGTTTTTCAATTGGCACATACCGTAGAAGAAACTACTTTTCCTATACCAGATGCCGATATTAATACAATAGAAAACGAGTGGGCCATACATCAAATTGAGACTACAGCAAATTTTGCAACAAAAAATAAATTAATTTCTTGGCTAGTAGGTGGCTTAAATTTTCAAATAGAACATCATTTATTTCCAAAAATTTCGCATATCCACTACCCTGCTATTAGTGTAATTATTAAAAAAACATGTGAAGAGTATGGGGTGAAATATATTGAGTTTAGAAAAATGCGACATGCAATTGTTTCTCATTCGATTCATCTTAGAAATATGGGAAGGGCGTAAGGTTTTAAATTGTTTGTCATTAAAAATAGTGGTCTATATTCGCTACTGGGATGCTAGGGTGTATAACCCTTTATTGTGCTTAAACTAATTTTTTTTTAGTCTCTTTATGAAGCATCTATAATAATGATGTTGCAAAACAGACAAAGCAAACCCGACAGGGTAAAAGTGCAAGAAGGTTATCAAATCAATTTGAAATCCAAACTAGAAATTGAATCACTACAAAAGCAATTAAGTAAAATTTAAAAATTAGATAAGATAATTTTAATATTAAAAGAATTGAAAAAGGTTTAAGTCATTAAAATTCGACATCTTATCTTAAATTTGCTCATCAAAACAAAATAATGAGCGAAGAAAAAAGCCTCAACTTTATTGAAGATATTATAGAAACTGATTTAAAGGAAGGCAAATACAAATCTATTCTCACTAGATTTCCACCCGAGCCAAATGGATATTTGCACATAGGGCATGCAAAAGCTATTTGTTTAAATTTTGGATTAAGTTTAAAATATGGGGGCAAAACTAATCTTCGCTTTGATGACACCAACCCCATAACAGAAGAAACTGCCTATGTAGAAAGCATTAAAGAAGACATACGTTGGCTGGGCTTTAGCTGGGCCAATGAATTATATACGTCTGATTATTTTGACATTTTATACAATTATGCTGTTAATTTAATAAACAAAGGACTTGCTTATGTAGATGACTCTACAGCAGAAGAAATAGCAGCTATGAAGGGTACCCCTACAGAAGCAGGAAAAGACAATAAATACCGTAGCAGAACTATAAAAGAAAATCTTATTCTTTTTGCCAATATGAAAGGTGGAATTTATAAAGATGGGGAAAAAGTTTTGCGTGCAAAAATTGACATGGCACATACGAACATGTTGATGAGAGACCCTATTATTTATCGTATTAAACATGCGTATCATCACCGCAGTGGGAATGCTTGGTGCATATATCCCATGTACGATTTTGCACACGGACAAAGTGATAGCATTGAAAATATTACTCATTCAATTTGCACGTTGGAGTTTATTCCACATCGTGAATTATATGATTGGTTTATTGAAAAACTTAACATATTTACTTCCCATCAATATGAATTTGCGCGGTTAAATATGACGTATACCGTAATGAGTAAAAGAAAATTGCTACAACTAGTAACCGAAGGCTATGTTAATGGATGGGATGATCCACGTATGCCTACAATCAGCGCATTTCGTAGAAAAGGATATACACCAAAAAGTATCCGTACATTTTGTGATAAAATAGGGATAGCAAAAAGAGAAAATTTTATCGATTTAAGTTTATTGGAGTTTTGTTTACGCGAAGATCTAAATCAAAAAGCTTTACGGGTAATGGCCGTATTAGATCCGGTAAAACTTATCATTACTAATTATGAAGAAGGAAAAACAGAAGAACTGCTATGTGAGAATGGCCCTGATGAAACTTTTGGAAAAAGAAGTCTATCTTTTGGAAAAGAATTATGGGTAGAGCGAGAAGATTTTATGGAAGAGCCCGAAAAAAAATGGTTTAGGCTTGCGCCCGGAAGTATGGTAAGATTAAAGAGTGCTTATATTGTAAAGTGCGAAAGTTTTGTAAAAGATGTAACCGGAAAAGTTACAGCGATTAACTGCTCTTATATACCTGAAAGTAGAAGTGGAAAAGACACTAGTGGCATTAATGTTAAAGGAACTATTCATTGGGTAAGTGCCTCACATGCTCTAAATGCCGAAGTAAGATTGTACGATCGTTTATTTACAACCGAAAATCCATTAGATGAAAAAGGTGATTTTAAAAACACAATAAATTCCGATTCTTTACAAATAATTACCCATGCTGTTGTAGAGTCATCACTTAAAGATGCAACTGTAGATGCACGCTATCAATTTATCCGAAAAGGCTATTTTTGTTTAGATACAGATGCCCGTTTAGATAAATTAATCTTTAATCGTACCGTTACTTTAAAAGATGCTTGGGCAAAAGAAGTAAAAAAAATTAGGCTTACTTAATTAAGTTTAGAATTGAGTTTTAAATTAGGAAAGCCAGAGGCAATCAACATTAAAATAGTAGTGCTCACCATTAGGTATAAACTAGGTAATTTTTGTGGACAGTAATTATTGTAGCAAGAGCCAAATAGAATATAAGTTTTTATAGCATAAGCCAATGTAAGTGCGCAAATAAAAAGATTAGCTCTTTTAGCCCATACTTTTGGTGTTGACATAAAAATTAATATTAGAAACCCAAAAAAGAGTAAAAATTTTCCTGGTTTACCATATTCATTTTTATAACTGTAAAAACCAGTAAAAGTTTGATTTAGATCGGCATAATATACCCAAGGTAAAAAGCACGAAATAATTAGTACTATGCAAGCAGTTATTCCAATCCAGTGCAAATATTTTACTACCATATTAAAAAAATAAGAACGCCATTGCGATTAAAGTGAGCAAAACCACTTTTGCAATGACGAAAGTAATTAATGAGGTCCCGACCGGATTCGAACCGGTGTAGAAGCTTTTGCAGAGCTTTGCCTAACCACTCGGCTACAGGACCAAATAAATACAAAATGCAAATCTTTTAATGCCTATTATACATTTCATTTTTTACAAGTGCAAAAATAGGGTAATTTTAAATAAAATTGCACATAGCTAATCTAAATATATAAATATGAGCAGGATAGCAGAATCGGAATTAATTATTAATGAACGAGGAGCTGTATATCATTTAAATTGCCGCCCCGAAGAAATTGCGCAAACAATAATTACCGTTGGCGATCCCAATCGGGTTGGGGAAGTGAGTAAATATTTTGATACCATAGAATTTAAAAATAAGCATCGCGAATTTGTAACACACACCGGATACCTAGGAAATAAAAGAATTAGTTGTGTAAGTACTGGTATTGGTCCCGACAATATTGATATTGTTTTAAATGAATTAGATGCTTTAGTTAATATTGATTTTGAAACTAGGCAGATAAAAGAAAAAATAACCTGCTTAAATATAATTCGCTTTGGCACCTCTGGTTCTTTACAAAAAGAAATTAAAGTTGATAGTTTTGTAACTAGTACGCACGGACTTGGGTTAGATAATTTGATGCATTTTTATCGTACAGAAAATAATGAAGAAGAAAACCAAATTATACAAGCATTTAGTACACATACCCAATTACATTCAGGAAAAATTACTCCCTATATTAATATGGCAAGTTTTTCTTTGCTAAAACATTTTACACAAAATTATCACCAGGGCATTACCGTTACATGTCCCGGTTTTTTTGGGCCTCAGGGGCGTATATTACGACTGGGATTAGGTTACCCGTTTTTAATAGATAACCTCACAGATTTTCAATTTGGAAACAATCGAATAACTAATTTTGAAATGGAAACATCGGCTATTTATGGATTAGGAAAAGCATTAAAACATCATTGCGTAAGTTTAAATGCTATTGTTGCCAACCGAATAACAAAAGAATTTTCTAAAAATGGTGAACTAGCTGTTGAAAATTTAATTAAACAATCTTTACAGGTAATATCAACATCAAGTATTTAAAATGGAAATAGAATTTTATAAATATCAAGGCACAGGAAATGATTTTGTGATTTTAGAAAACAGAGATCAAAAATACGATAGTCTTACAACCGAACAGATAAGCCATATTTGTAATAGGAGGTTTGGCGTTGGTGCAGATGGACTAATGTTATTAAGCAATCACAGTAAATTAGATTTTGAGATGGTTTACTTTAATGCCGATGGTAATAGAGGAAGCATGTGTGGTAATGGGGCCCGCTGTATTGTCAAATTTGCAAAGCATCAGGGCATGTATAAGGACACGTATAAATTTATGGCAACTGATGGGGCACATGAAGCGGATATTGACATGCAGAATTACGTACGCATAAAAATGCAGGATGTAAACAAAGTGGAATACCATAGCGGGCACACTATTTTAAATACGGGATCGCCCCATTTTGTAAAAATGGCCAATAATGTAATAAATATTAATGTGGTGGAAACAGGAGGAGATATTAGGTACAGTAACTTATTTAAGAAAGAAGGCATCAATGTTAATTTTGTAGAAACTATAAATGAAGATGCTATTTTTGTGCGTACTTACGAACGTGGCGTAGAAAATGAAACCCTTAGTTGTGGTACTGGAGTAACAGCAGCAGCATTAGTTAACGCACACAACAAAATAGGTTTTAACCGAGTAAAAGTAAAAACATCTGGTGGTAATTTAAGTGTTGAATACACTAAAATTGATAATCAACATTTTGAAAATATATGGCTATGCGGACTAGCAGAATTGGTTTATAAAGGAATAATCATTATATAATAATACTGTAAAAATATAATTACTACTAAAAAAATATAATTACTACTAAAAAAAACATCATTTACTAGATATATAAAAATAAACTCTTAAAGCGCGATGATTCAATACTTTAAAAATACCGACCACCAAACGATAGCCATTGATAAAGCCGAAGATGCAGTTTGGGTAAACGTGCTACCCCCTTTAAAACAGGAAGAGTTTACAGAGCTTAGTGAAACCATGGAGATACCTATTGATTTTTTAAAAGATTCACTAGATATTGATGAGCGAAGCCGTTATGAAATAGAAGATGATGTAAAATTAATTGTTATAAAAACTCCTACTGAAAATAATTCATTTAACTTAAATGATTCTTTTTATATCACTATCCCTATTTGTATTATACTCACCCATAATCAAATTGTAACAGTAAACTCTTTCGAAAATGAAGCTATAAAAAAATTCCTAAATAGTTTTCAAAATCGTAATCCCGACAGGATAAACCTTATGGTTTTGAAAATATTTGAAAAAATAACTTCTAATTTTCAAGACTACTTAAAAGAAATTAATACCCGACGTAATAATTTGGAACAGAAACTATATGATAGTAACCGCAACGAAGAGTTACTTCAGTTAATGCGTATTCAAAAAAGTTTTGTGTATTTTATAACTGCATTACGTAGTAATGAATTACTGATGATGAAAATAAGTCGTACTAATATTTTAAAACTTAATGAAGAAGAAAGAGACCTTTTAGAAGATTTAATTGTAGAAACATCACAGGCCTTGGAGATGGCAAATACTTACACGAATATTCTAAACAGCACGCTAGATGCCTTTGCCAGCATCATTAGCAACAATCAAAATGACGTATTAAAAAGACTAACCACACTTACTATATTTTTAAGCGTCCCTGTTTTAATTGCGAGTATTTATGGCATGAATGTACCAATACCATATAAAGATAGCCATATGGCTTTTTGGTTACCCGTTATACTGTCCATAATCATACTGGGCTTTGTAATTTGGAATTATGCAAAAAGGGCTCGAAGATGATTAACATGTTTAACATTAGAGTTTATGGCATTTTGATTAATGAAAGTAACCAAATATTAGTAAGCGATGAGTTTATACGAGGGGCGTACATAACTAAATTTCCAGGAGGAGGCCTAGAATTAGGCGAAGGCACACGTGATTGTTTACAACGTGAGTTTATGGAAGAAATGAATTTAAAAATAAAGGTTACAGATCATATCTACACCACCGATTTTTATCAGCAAAGTGCCTTTAACAATTCGCATCAGATTATCTCTATCTATTATTTTGTGCAAGCAATGGAACCAATTGCTGCGCCAATAAGAACAATCCCTTTTGATTTTGATACGCATCAGCTAAAGATGTATAATGAGACTGGGGAAACAGAAACTTTTCGGTTTATAAATTGGGATAACCTAGCAGCAGAATCGGTAAGCTTACCCATTGATAAATACGTTGTAAATATATTAAAGCAGCAACTATAAAATGATCATAAATAATTATGTAGAATCATAGTATATTCGTAGTATAAAAAAATAAACAGTTAAAATATTTCAAATGAAAAATTTAATTCTCCTACTCTTTTTCTTAATTTTTATTTCCTGCAACAACCAATCAAATAATACCGCAGTTGCTCCTAAAAATGATTTGTATAAAGAAGTGCAAACTGGTGGCGTTAAAATAATTGCCATTGAAACGCCGAAGGGCAAATTTAATATCTGGACAAAAAGTATTGGCAATAATCCAAAAATTAAATTGTTATTACTCAATGGTGGCCCTGGTGCTACACATGAATATTTCGAGTGTTTTGAAAACTTTATGTTGCCCGAAGACGTTGAGCTAATTTATTATGATCAACTAGGATGTGGTCTTTCAGATAATCCCAAAGACACTAGCATGTGGGATTTAGGAAGATTTGTAGAAGAAGTTGAACAAGTTAGAGTTGCATTAAATTTAAACAAGGATAATTTTTATTTATTAGGTCATTCATGGGGAGGCATTTTGGCTATGCAATATGCTTTAAAATATCAGCAAAACTTAAAAGGCCTTATCATCAGCAATATGATGAGTAGTTGCCCTGCTTATGGAAGATATGCACAAGAAGTACTTGCACCACAATTTGATCCCAAAATTTTAGATACTATTCGTCAAATTGAAGCTGCTGGAGATTTTCAGAATCCAAAATATATGGAACTGCTGCTGCCTAATTTTTATGCAAAACATATTTGTCGTTTTCCTGTTGATAAGTGGCCAGAACCAGTAAGTCGATCTTTTGCAAAAATTAATCAATCATTATATGTAACTATGCAAGGACCAAGTGAATTTGGTATTGGTGGTAATTTGATAGCTTGGGATGTAAGCAAAGAATTATCTAATATAAAAACTCCCACTTTAACTATTGGTGGCAAGCACGACACCATGGATCCTGAGCATATGAAGTGGATGAGCACCCAAGTACAAAATGGTAGATTTTTATTGTGTACAGAAGGTAGTCATATGAGTATGTATGATGATCAAAAGAATTTTTTTCCTGGACTTATACAATTTATTAAAGAAGTAGATGGAGGGTTATTTAAAGGAACAATAAACAATTAAATATTTTTAAAATAAGTAAAATATTAATAGCAGGCCATAGACATGCTATTAATATTTTAAAATCTATCAGCCTATAAGCCGGATTCTGTTCCCGATAAATCGGGAGGTTATCATTTATCTAGCTATGTTATTGCTAACATAATCTTGCTGCCTACCCTTCGACATCGAACGAGCCGCCCTCAAGCGTCGGTATATGTGGCATTACAGCATACAAGGTTTACCCAATTAATGCATTACTACAAAAATTCGTGAGCTCTTACCTCACGTTTTCAACCTTACTCCCCTCTTGACATACACTACCAGACTAGAAGTCTTGCTGAAGTATGTCAAGAGAGGAGCGGTAATTTTCTGTGGCCCTTTCTCTTCCTCACAAGTGAGGAGCCGGCTATTAACCGGTGTATTGCTCTTTGCTGTCCGGACTTTCCTTTCCCCAATAAATTAGAGAACGATAACCCGGCTGATAGAAGCCAAAGGTAGATTATATTTTTTTGAAGATGAATTTGTATTAAAAATGTCTAGTTGGAAGAAAATAAAATTTGTATAATTAAGTTTAACTGAATTACAACCCAATTAAATAATTTTTTTATCGCCGATTAAACAAATGCAGTATAATAATTTTAATTTATCCAGTATCAATGATCTAGTGACCGAGACTCTGTAAAACTTATCCTCCCCCTAACAAATTTATTAATAAAATAAATTAAAATTAGTACTGTAAAAAAAACAATGAATACAATTATCTCACTTAGGGTAATATGAGATAACAACCAACAAATAGTGGCAATAGCCAGAACTGGAATTACCAATCCTCCAGGCATTTTAAAACCTGATTCCGTCACATTATCATCAACAACAGGAACAGTTAGGTCTTTTTTGTATCTCAGTCTAATTGTGGCCAGAATTACAGATAAATAAATTAATAATACAGAAGAAGTAACATAAACAACGAGTTGTTTAAAGCTTCCTGTTGCAGCAAAAAAAATTGTAGCCGCACTAAAGAGAATAATTGACCAGTATGGTGTAGCAAATTTTGGATGTAGGCGACTTAGGAAATCCGGTATTAACTTATCCTGTGATGCAGCAAATAATAGCCTTGGTGATGTGAGTATATCTCCGCTTATTGTTCCAAGTATAGATAAAATGGTTGTTGCTAAAATGAGGATGCCGCCAATAGGACCAATTAAGTTTTTAGCTAACAAGGCTAATGGCTCTTTTTCATTTGCATTTAGCTGGACACCTAAGACACCCTGAGCAACAAATTGTATAAAAAGATAAATCAGCAATATCCCTGCAACGCCTAAAAAAATACCTTTTGGGATATTTTTCTTAGGATTTTTAATTTCACCACTTATATTTAAAGCCGACTCAATACCTAGGAATGCAAAAAAAAGGATGAGTGCAGTTTCTCCAACACTTTTAAGATTGGGCAATGTTTTTATGATTAAATTATCTGTTGAAATACTAAAAAAACCAACCAATATCAGCATTAATAATGGGGTTAATTTTAATATGGTTGCAGCTACTGCAAATTGTGAGCCTTGTTTAGCCCCTCTTATATTTACGAATGCTAAAAATCCATATATAGAAATAAAAAATAATACTCGTATGTAAGTAATATTAAAAATGGGTAACAATGTGCCAATTATGTCAACCATTACATTAGCGATAGCAGCATCCCCCAAGATATTAGAAATTAAAAATAATATGCTTATTAAGAATCCGGCTAAAGGTCCAAATGCTTTTTCAACATATGCATATGAGCCGCCACTTGTAGTAACCTTACTTCCAATTTCGGCATAACATAACATGATTAAAACAAGCAGGAGACCACAAATAATATAAGCAATAAAACTTGCAGACCCTAAATTACCTGCAATTGTTGCAGGTAAAATAAAAATTCCGGCACCTATAGCAAGATTTATCGCATTAATTGCTAGGCTTGTCGCGCCTATCTCCTGTTTAACAGTAAGGTTAGTTAATTGTTTCATATTTAAATATACATTAAGCATGCTATAACAAGTAAAAAAGAGATTAGCCCACAATAAAATATATAAATAATAAGTTTAAAAAGTGTATAAGCCCAGATATATAAAATATTGCAGTAGATGACATGCTAATTTTGGACGTATTTAATTAAAATTTTAAAAAAAGTATGAAAATTGAGTTAACCGGTGTAGGAACACCAATAAGTAAAAAAGAACTGCTGCAACTAATAAAAGAAACAATTGCTTTTGATGTAAAAATTGGCAATTATAGCCGTTTATCTGACTATAATGATCTTTGAAATATATAAAAAATACATAAGCTGAGCAGTTTTATAAAAGATCGTTATAATAATATTGTGTAATGATTTTCTTTGATTTAATGATTTTTGTTTACGCTTACCTCAATAAAATAGATGTGCCTTGTTTTTTATGTGTGACCCCATCCACATCAACTGCTTCAATAACCCATACAACAGTTTGCAGTTCCTGTCGTTGTCCATTAATTTTACCATTCCATCCTGGTAAATCACTTTGCATTTGAAACAATAATTTTCCCCAGCGGCTATACACTTTAAAATATCTTACAGAGCTAAAGCCCATCAAAATTGGCCGCAGGTAATCATTTAAACCATCCCCATTGGGTGTAAAAGAACTTGGCACATAAATCTCGATTTTTTTACGTGTTTTTACCAATAAACTATCCACGGTTAAGCAACCTGATAATGTTTTTAATTGAATAATATATTGTTGTGAATTAATTCCTTTAAAACTTGGATTATAAATTAGTGGGTTATCTAAACTAATTGAAGGAATCCATAAAACACTTGACCCAATTAGTCTTGCTTGTAATCTTTCGGGAAAATTTAGTACTGCCGTTTTATCTACATATCTTAAAGCAGTAATAGGTGCATCTATAATAATATCATATTGTTTTACAGTTAATGGCAGTGGGCATTGAGCACTGTTAACCGATAATTTAATAGTATATGGACCTGGTGAAGGATAACTGTAAATTGGATTTACGGCTGTTGAACTTTGTCCATTTCCAAAATCCCATAAATAATTTAAGGTAGAAGTTGTATTGTTAATTGTTTTATTAGATAAAGGCAATCTTAAGTTTACACAAATGGGTGTAACAAAAAAATCGGCAATAGCATATTTATGCACTTTCATACCAAATGAAATACTATCGGCACATCCTTTATCTGAGGTTGCCACCATTTTAACGGTAAAATCGCCCGGCTGGGCATAACTATGGTTTACATCTCTTGTTATAGCAGTAGTTCCGTCGCCAAAGTACCAAAGATACTGTAGAGTTCCATTCGCAATTACAGATGTATTAATAAAATTAAATTGATTATTTATAAAGCATTGTTGGGTGTTAGTAATAGAAAAGCCCGCCGTTGGAGCTGGATTAACATAAACATCAAAAACGGTACTATCGGCGCATCCAGTATTAGAGCTAACTACTAACTTTACCGTATAAGTTCCAGGCAAAGCATAGCTATGTATAACATCCCTGGTATTAACTATACTCCCATCTCCTAAGGTCCATTTATATTGCAAAGTGCCAGTAATTAAAGTGCTGCTGTTAGTATAAATAAATTGATTATTTAATAAGCATTGATTATTTGCGTTTATGGTAAAGCCTGAAACTGGTGATGGGTTAATATTTATGGGAAAAGAAATGCTATCTATACATCCCATGTTAGTTGTAATAATTAATTTAACAGTGTATGTACCGGGCAGAGTATAAGTATGATTAGCATCTCTTGTAGTAACTGATGTTGCATCTCCAAAATTCCAGTTATATAATAATGTGCCTGATAAAACGCTGCTAGTATTGGTGAATGTAAATTGGTTGTTTGAAAAACACTGCAATACAGAATTTATATTAAACCCAACTATTGGCATAGGATTTACATTAATAGCGGTAACGGTTGTACTTAAATTGCATCCTATAAAACTAAATAGGGTTGCATAATAAGATCCTCCTTGTAAAACCTGATATTGTGTTTGATTGGCTCCGGGAATAGCTACACCATTTAAGTACCACTGAATACTATCTGCTGGCGATACTTGTAATGTAGTAGGTTGAGAGCCCACAATGCAGCCCGCAATTGGCCCTGTAATTAGTAAAGAAGTATCTAATACTGCAGCTTTAACAATTACGGTATCTTTAGTTGCACATCCCCCCCCTAATGTAGAAACAGTAAGTACATATTGGGTAGTAATAGAAGGCGAAGCAGTAGGGTTAGCTATATTTGGATTACTTAACCCCGTTACAGGGCTCCAAGAATACACATAGGTTGGAGTAGGATTTACCCCTAGAGGAACAGGTGTATTCTGGCATGATAGGCGATCAGGACCAGCTTGTGCCATCACAGTTAGTGTGTCTAATAACTGAGCAGTTAAAGTATCGTTACATCCATATCCGGCATAAGGTGTTACAGCCACTTGAAGTGTAGTACCTGATGGTGGTGGGGGTGTAAAATTAATTACTTGTGTGTTGGCTAAAATAATAGCCGGGTTTAAAATATTCCACCATTTATAGGTTTCGTATCCGTAAGGAGCAGTTACATTTATAAAAGCAGCATCAGGACAATAAGTAGCGCCAATAAAAGAACTGCTACATTCTGAATTTAGATCTATATAAGCATACCCAAAATGAGATCCGTTATTTAGTCCACAACCAGTTGCACCAAAAGTAATTTTAATTATTTTGCCTGCATTGTTATCTAATTTAATAGATGCCGCTGCCCAGTTTTTACATCTTACTAAACTGCCATTAGGTGCCCTTACTGGAGAATCAAAAAAACCTGGCAAACTACCATTAACAACAATGGGAGGCAGTGGGCAAGGGAGTGGTATATTATCCGTTACATTTAACACAGATATGATCATTCTTGGCTGCTGGTAAGCTGTATGGCCAGCGTCATTTAAAACGATGGCATAATGATATATTAAATTGTAAGTGTTTTGTCCGAGGGGAATTGTAAACGTAAAAGAAACCTCATCTGCTGTTGTGCCAGTTACTTGATTGCCAATTCTAACTGAATGTCCACTTCCATTTGGACAATTTTTTGGAAAATTTCCGTATAGGTCTCTCCCATTGCCCGGAGGATCAGATAACATATCATGCCGTTCAGCAGTTGGTGTAGTTAAAGTGGTATTTGGCGGCCCTCCTGTATAACCGCTTTGCGACCAGCATTGCCAGTTATTAAAAGTGCCTTCTTCAAAATCTATATTAGCTGGGCATTGTGCCTGACTAGGCTCATTAAAAGCCAGTAATAAAATAAATATAAATAAATATTTTAAGTGCCAATTAATAACTATAAATTTCTTAGACAGATGCATTTGTATTATTTGTTAAAAATAAGGAATCAAGATACATATTTAATAGTGCAAATACAGAATATATTTTTTATTTAAATAATATATAGTGTATTAATTTGAATAGAATTTAAATAAAAGTATAGTTTAGAGATTTGGTTGCAGTATAATTAGTTTACTCCCATAGCGGAATCTTTCATTTCTGATGCCAAATTTTTCCCTAAATATTTTTCTATCCAACCATGTATTAAGTAAATAACTGGCGTTAGCAAAATAGCAACTACAAATTTATAAATATAATTGCCAGTACCTGTAACCAAAACCTGGTGTAAGCTCCAGGGTTCACCCTGGCCAGTTTGCATCCGTTTTCCAATATAAAAAGCTATAAAAAGAACAATAAAACTATCGATTAGTTGCGATACTAATGTAGAACCAGTTGCACGCAACCAAATACTTTTTTCGCCTGTTATTTTTTTAATACGATGAAAAATTAGCACATCCAAAATCTGGCCTACTAAAAAAGCAATCATAGAGCCAATAATAATCCACATACCTTGGCCAAAAATTCCACGAAAAGCATTATCCGGTTTATCAATACTGTTACCAATATCAAAATATTCGGAAGGGGCAAGATGAATGGCACCACTAAATATTATAAATGCGTAGGTTATTAATCCAATAGTGAGGTGTGATAAAAACTTAACTCCTCTTTTACCAAAGTATTCGTTGATGATATCTGTCATGATAAAAACAACTGGCCATAATAATACTCCGGCAGTTAAATGGAAATTAAATCCGCTTCCAAACAAGTTAATATTAGCCCTAGGCACTCCCAATGTATCTTCTAGCGAAAATATTTTTACCCCAATTACTTCAGCCAATAATGCGCTAGTTATAAAAATTCCTGCTAATAATATAAAAAGCTTTGTGCTTTTATCTTTAAGAATATTATGTATCATATTTGTTATTTAAAAATGAAATGAAAATAAATTTGAAAACCTAATAATATCAAATTGAAGATAATTATCCATCTAGGAATTTTTATTTCTTTTTTAAAAGAAAATACAATTAAGTATAATAATAAAAAAACAGCATTAACTATAATCGCACCATAACCAAGTATTATTAAAGTGCTTTCTATCCATGGGACTTGCAAAATTAAGCCCGTGTTATCTTGTATTTTATTTTGCATTTCAATATACCACAATACCACAGACACCATAAAACAGAGATTGCAAAATATTGTAATTTTTGAAAAAAAACGCAAAATAAAAAATTAATAAAATTAATAACTAATTACTAAAAGTTCCAAAATAATTATCCCTACCACTACTTCTTACGCCTTGCTATTTCTACCACTAAGCATAGGCACAAAACTAAAATTTTCAAAAGCCTCTTCACTACTTGATCCGTCATCGTTTTTGGTAATACGTAACATCCGCTGGTGCTGCTCTTCATCAAGCGGTATAATCATTTTACCTCCTATTTTTAATTGCTCTATTAATTTGGGTGGAATAAAAGGAGCCGCTGCGGTTATTAATATTTTATCAAAAGGGGCATAAGTAGGCAGCCCTTCAAATCCATCGCCATAAAAAAATTTAAGGTTGGTGTAATTACTTTTTAAAATGAAGTCTTTTGTATTATCAAACAATTTTTTTTGACGCTCAATAGTAAATACCTTAGCCCCCATTTCGGCTAAAACGGTTGCTTGGTAAATACTTCCTGTACCAATTTCTAATATTTTATCATTGGGCTTTATCTGTAGCAACTGGGTTTGGTAAGCAACCGTATAAGGCTGAGATATGGTTTGCCCTTCATCAATAGAAAAGGCACGGTCTTCATAAGCAATCTCATCAAGCGCACTATCTAAAAAAAAATGACGAGGAATACTGTTCATTGCACTCAATACTTTGGAGTCGGTAATCCCCTTTTCTTTTAAAATATCAATTAGCTTTTTTCTAAGCCCTTTATGCCGGTAAGTATCTTCGTAATTTCTCATAATTGGGCTCTAAAAAATATACAACTACTTTGCAGCGTATTTTTTTAAAATTATTTTATAATAAACTTTTTTATCTACTAAGTATGAAAGATAAATAAATTTAATCTAATATTTAATTCAAACCTAGTTCTGTAATAATTCTTTCTATTTTTTGGTCAAGTAATTTCTCTGTTGAGTCAAATGCAGCTTCTTGTGTAAGCTTTGTATTAACGCTGAAATAAAATTTTATTTTTGGTTCTGTACCACTAGGCCTTGCCGAAATTTTTGTTCCGTCGGCTAAAATAAATTGCAAAACATTACTTTTGGGTAAATTAATTGACCAGCTTTGATTATTTTGCAAATTTTTACCTACCTGTAATTCATAATCCAATAATTGCACAACTGGAGCCCCATCAATAATAAGTGGTGGATTATTACGATACCCCTCCATCATGTCTGCAATTTCTTTAGACCCATTCATTCCTTTTTTAATAATACTAACTAAGCTCTCTTTATAAAATCCATATTGTAAACAAAGCTCAACCAGTTTATCATACAGCGTCCGGCCTTTACTCTTTTCATAAGCTGCCATTTCGCAACTTAATGCTACAGCACTTATAGCATCTTTATCTCTTATTTGGTTGCCAATCATTAAACCAAAACTCTCTTCTCCACCAATAATATAATTTTCTTTATCTTCTTTTTCTTTGATGAGTTTAGCAATCCACTTAAACCCTGTAAGTACATTGTAACTAGCCACCTCATTAGCTTTTGCAATTACATCAATCATATCAGTAGTAACAATGGTTTTAATTACCATATCATTTGGCTGGGCAATAGCTTTTAATTTTCGTGCCTCAATCATGTAATTAAATGCGAGCACAGCTGTTTGATTTCCGTTTAGTAAAATCCATTCGCCATTTTTATTTTTAACTCCAATAGCTACACGATCTGCATCGGGGTCGGTACCTAGTAAAATATCTGCATCTAAATTTTTTGCTTTTTGTAGTCCCATATACATCGCCTCAGTTTCTTCGGGATTAGGATAAATAACTGTAGGAAAATTTCCATCAGGCTTGCGCTGTTCCTCCACAATATGTACGTTATTAAACCCTAATTGCGCCAATGCTTTTGGAACCAATAAAATACCTGTACCATGTATGGGGGTGTACACGATTTTTAAATCGGACTGTGCTATGCAAACATCGGGATAGACACTCAGCCCTTTTATCATATTCAAATAATCGTTATCCATTGATTCGCCAATTAGGGTAATATTTGCTTCGCCACCGGTCCAATTAACCTCATCTACCGAAGCAATTTTTTCTACTTCTATAATTACATTTTTATCATGCGGAGGCACCATCTGTGCGCCATCATCCCAATATGCTTTATAGCCGTTGTATTCTTTTGGATTATGACTTGCAGTACAAACTACCCCACCCTTGCAACCATTTTTACGAATGGCGTAACTCAGTTCCGGTGTTGGGCGCAGGGCTTCAAATAAATAAACTCTAATTCCGTTTGCAGCAAAAACGTTGGCAGTTATGGATGCAAAAAAACTGCTGTTGTTGCGGCAATCATAAGCAATGGCAACACTCACTTCGCCTGTGAAACACTGCTTTAAATAATTGGCGTATCCCTGTGTTGCCATACCCACGGTATATTTATTCATGCGGTTGGTGCCAATGCCCATTATGCCGCGTAGGCCTCCAGTACCAAATTCAAGATTCTTATAAAAAGCATCCTCTAATGCAGCTGGATCAGTTTTCTGTAATTCCATTATCCCCTCTTTTATTGCCTGATCATAATTACCACTAAGCCATTTATCAATCTTTTGCTGTGTTGCTGCCTCCATAATTATTTATTTATGTATTCAAAAATAAATTATTCAACCTTCATAAAAACAATTTGAATAAATTTGTTTTATACTTTTTAGTACAGCCCTTTTTTATTCAATTTAAAAATCAAATCAAGAGACCATGTCAATTCAATTGTGTAAGGCAGAAAATAAGTTACTATACCGTCTAATTTCACATCTTCACTATTACCTTAGTCTTAAATCATTATTAATACAATAACAAAGGCCTGTAATGCGTATTTTTGTTTTTTATGACCCTTAACTCAGTACATAAATTAGCTTCATTTACACTGTTTACCTTTATACATAAAGGACAATATTTTATAATAAAAGTATTATTAAGTTTTTTTATTCCTCTTTTATTTAGTGCCCTATCCTTTGCCCAAGATTCATTAAGACGTGGTGTGCAAACACCAAATGATCAATTAAACAGGCGGGTAAAAATAATTGCTGCCGCTAACATTATTGGATATGGTGCAGCCATGGGTGGACTTTACACTACTTGGTACAAAAATTATCCGCAAAGTAATTTTCATGTTTTCAATGATATGACTGAATGGAAAGGTATGGATAAAATTGGCCATGCCTATGGTGTATATGCCGAAAGCATGGCAAGCATGGCGCTCTGGCGCTGGTCAGGTGTTAGTCGTGAAAAAAGGATTTGGTATGGCGGATTAAGCGGTCCTCTATACCATACTGTAATTGAAATACTAGATGGCTTTAGTTCTCAATGGGGATGGAGTTGGGGAGATATAGGAGCCAACTTTATTGGCAGCGGCCTGCTTATATCACAAGAGCTAGCTTGGAATGAACAACGAATACAGTTTAAATTTTCCTTTCATCACAAATTATATACAGACCAACAGCTTAATCAGCAAAGCGATAAAATATTTGGCAAGAGGAGGGCCGAACGCTTTTTAAAAGATTACAATGGTCAAACTTATTGGCTAAGTACAAATGTGCATTCATTTTTTCCCGATAGTAAATGGCCAAGCTGGTTAAATATAGCTATTGGCACAGGTGCTGAGGGTATGTTTGGTGCAAATGAAAATATAGGTAAAGATGAGGCAGGCAATATCAATTTTAACCGAACAGATATAAAGCGTTACCACCAATGGTATCTATCGCCTGATATAGATTTAACTAAGATTAGGACCAACAAAAAGGGGGTAAAACTGGCTTTGCGTATATTAAACGTTATAAAAATTCCTATGCCAGCATTGGAGTTTTCAAATGGTAGTTTTAAAATAAAGAGGATGGCATTTTAAAATATAAGTACCTAGCTCAGTCTAATCCATCCATGCTCCTAGAACTTCGCCTGCCTCCACTTCAACCACAATATGCTCGTCGGTTGTTGTAGAAACAGAGAGCCCCACATAATCCACATCTACCGGAAAACTCTTATGTGTTCTTTCGACCAAAGCAAGTGTTTGAATTTTTTTGGGAAGCTTTTCCAACAAAGGCTTTAAAGCATATAGCATGGTACGTCCGCTATTTGCCACATCGTCTATCAATAAAATAATCTTATCATTAAAATTTATATCTGAACTTAAATTAATAGTTAAAGGATTTTTTTTATCCATGCTGAGTTCCAACACAATTACTTCGCCGGTAAATACTTCTTTTATATATTCACTTATTTTTTTAGCAATCACAATACCATTAGCTTTAATACCAATTAGTATCAGTTGGGGTGAATTATAATTTTGCTCCACTACCTGTAAGGACATGCGTCGCAGTTTTTTATTAGCTACTTCGGCGGTGAGTATTTGTTTTTTATGTCCCATTGTAGCACGAATTTAAGTGTTAACCACATATTTACATAAATAATCTATAATTAAATTAATTAAAAAATCCATGTTATCTGTGGTAAAAAAAACGTTTACCTTAGCGCCACAAAAGCACTTATGCAAATGTTACAACAAATAGTTTTCATTGTTTTATCTGGGTTCGCTATCTGGTTATTTGTCAAAAAAATCGGTATAATTCGTCGTAATATTTTTTTAGGCAAGCCGGAATACTTAAGTGACAACCCATCTAAACGTTGGAAAAATTTAATTCTTTTGGCTTTTGGGCAAAAAAAAATGTTTCGCAATTTTCCGGTAGCAATTATGCATTTTATCATTTATGCTGGCTTCATCATTATTAATCTAGAAGTAATGGAAATTGTTTTAGATGGCATGCTGGGCACCCACCGTTTATTTCTCCCTTATTTAGGCGGGTTATATACATTTCTTATCAACTTTTTTGAAATACTTGCCTTAGGCGTACTTATAGTTTGTATTATCTTTTTGTTTAGAAGAAATGTAATTAAGTTAAAGCGTTTTGTAAGCAAAGACCTTGATGGCTGGCCTCGAAGCGATGCTAACTACATTTTAATAACAGAAATAATTTTAATGTCGCTATTTCTTTTAATGAATTGCACCGATAGGGCCTTACAATTAAAAAGCGCAGACCATTACCAGGATACAGGCAATTTTATTTTTTCGGGTATTATTGCTCCTTTGTTTAGTAATTTTTCTGCCACAACATTAATGAGTGTTGAGCGCAGTTGTTGGTGGCTACATATACTGGGTATATTTTCTTTTTTAAATTACTTGCCTTACAGTAAACACTTACATATTTTACTTGCCTTTCCTAATGCATATTATGCAAGCCTTAATGAAGATGGTAAGATGGAAAACATGGAAACTGTACAGAACGAAGTAAAATACATGATGCAGCCTGAATTAGCGCCAGTTATATCTGGTAGCAATGCAGAGCCAATGAAATTTGGTGCTAAAGATGTATTTGACCTTAGTTGGAAATCTTTACTCGATGCCTATAGTTGTACCGAATGTGGCCGATGTTCTTCTGCATGTCCTGCTAACCAAACCGGCAAATTATTGAGCCCTAGAAAAATAATGATGGATACCCGCGATCGGCTAGAAACTGTGGGCAAAAATATACATGCAAATAAACAATTTATAGAGGATGGGGAAAACTTATTTTCTCATATATCAGTTGAGGAACTTAGAGCCTGCACTACCTGCAATGCCTGTGTACAGGAATGCCCGGTTAGTATTAGCCCACTCAATATAATTATAGAACTACGTCGCTCGCTCATTATGGAAGATAGTAATGCGCCGCAGGAATGGAACACCATGTTTAGTAATATGGAGAATAATTTTGCCCCATGGAAATTTAGTCCAGATGACAGAGCTAACTGGACAAAAGAAATGAGTTAATTTATTGGAGTCCTCTTTTTTGTACTTTTGTAATCCAATTATAATAAGGAAGCGTAAAATGGAATTGACAAAAAATTTTGACCCCAAAGCAATTGAAGACAAATGGTATAAACATTGGCTAAGTAAGCGTTATTTTAGTAGTAAGCCCGATAGCAGACCTGCGTTTACGGTTGTGATACCTCCTCCTAACGTTACAGGTGTACTCCATATGGGACATACCCTAAATGAAACCGTGCAGGATGTTTTAGTACGTAAGGCCCGCATGAGTGGATTTAATGCCTGCTGGGTACCTGGCAGCGATCATGCTTCTATTGCTACCGAGGCTAAAGTAGTAGGTATGCTTAAAGAAAAAGGTATTGATAAAAATAGTTTAACAAGAACAGAATTTTTAAAATACGCTTTTGAATGGAAAGAAAAATATGGAGGCATCATCTATAATCAAATAGAAAGATTAGGCTGTAGTGTGGATTGGGATAGAACTACATTTACGATGGATGACCACTATTACAAAGCTGTGATAAAAGTTTTTATAGATTTGTATAATAAAGGACTTATTTACCGTGGAGCAAGAATGATAAACTGGGATTCGGCTGCTAAAACAGCGTTGAGTGATGAAGAAGTAGAATACAAAGATATAACAGGTAAATTATACCACCTTCGATACAAATTAGATACGAATAAAGAGGCGTATATTAATATTGCCACCCAACGGCCCGAAACCATTATGGGCGATACGGCTATTTGTGTAAACCCCAACGATGAGCGCTATGCACATTTAAAAGGTGCTTATGCATTTGTACCATTAATTAATCGTAGAATACCTATTATTTTTGATGATTATATTGACATTAATTTTGGAACAGGCGCCCTAAAAGTTACGCCAGCACACGATATTAACGATTATAATTTAGGATTAAAAAATAATCTGGAAATTGTGGATACCATTAATGAAGATGGGACAATGAGCGCCGCTGCACAAATTTATGTTGGCGAAGACCGTTTTGTAGCTCGTAAAAAGATAGTTAAAGAACTTGAAGAAAGAGGATTTTTGGCAAAAGAGGAAGAATACTCTACCAGATTAGGTTATAGTCAGCGTACAGGCGTTGTAGTAGAGCCAAGAATAAGTACGCAGTGGTTTGTTAAAATGAAAGAATTAGCACAGCCCGCATTAAAAGCTGTTGTTGATGGTGATATTAAAATACATCCAGGTGATAAATTTTTAGCCACTTATAAATACTGGCTAGAAAATGTAAAAGATTGGTGCATCAGCCGTCAACTTTGGTGGGGACAACAAATTCCGGCATGGTATGATCCAGAAGGAAGAATAGTGGTGGCAGAAACAGAAGAGGAAGCATACAACAAATATTATAATGAGTTTGGGGATAAGCCACAAATTAATGGAGAGATTTGGAGTGGACTTACGCAAGATGCCGATGTGCTCGACACCTGGTTTTCATCTTGGCTTTGGCCTACACAAGTTTTTAAAGGTATAACCGAGCCTGATAACGAAGAAGTAAAATATTATTATCCAGGTTCGGTGTTGGTAACCGGACAAGATATTATTTTCTTTTGGGTGGCACGTATGGTTATGGCTGGTATGGAATATGAAAAAAAAATTCCTTTTAAAGATGTTTATTTTACCGGCATGGTAAGAGATAAACATGGGCGTAAGATGAGCAAGAGCTTAGGTAATAGTCCTGACCTGCTAGAACTTATAGACAAATATGGAGCAGATGCCGTAAGGTTTGGTATTATGGTTTCATCGCCTGCAGGGAATGATCTTATGTTTGATGAAAATAGTCTAGAGCAAGGGAGAAATTTTAATAATAAAATTTGGAATGCATTAAAGTTGATTAAAATGTGGGAAGGGAGGGCTAGGCAGTTGACAGGAATCTACGAAACGGCGGAAAATAAATTTGCATTAGATTGGTTTGAAAACAGGTTATATAAAGTAAGAGCAGATGTTGAAATATTAATGACCCAATTTCGATTAAGTGAAGCCTTAAAAACTATTTATAGTTTAATTTGGGTCGACTTTTGTAGCTGGTATTTAGAATGGATTAAGCCGGGTTTTGAACAACCAATTAATGCAGCAGTTTATAATAAAACAATAAATTATTTTGAATCACTACTACAATTACTACATCCTTATATGCCTTTTGTAACTGAAGAAATTTATCATTTACTACAAGAGCAACAAAATGATCTTTGTGTTAAGCAATTTGAAACTGTAAAACCAATTGATGCAACAATTTTAGCGCAAGGCGAATTATTGAAACAAGTTATTACCACCATTCGTGACGGCAGAAATAAAAATCAACTTAAGCCAAAGGAAACAATTACCCTTTTTATTGAAACAGATATAAAAGAAACTTATTATTCTATTAAAGATATATTATGTAAACAAGTTAATGCAGATGAGCTTTCGTTTACCAATGAAGCTTTAGCAAACACCATTGTATTAGCTGTTGAAAAAGATAAATTTTATATTAAAACAGATAAAGAATTGGATTCAGTCACATTAAAAGAAGATTTACTGAAAGACCTAGAGCATCAAAAAGGATTCTTGGCCTCTGTAGAAAAAAAGCTGAGTAACGAACGATTTATACAAAACGCAAAAACTGATGTATTGGCTATGGAACAAAAAAAGAAAGCCGATGCCGAAGCAAGAATTAAGACTATTGAAGAAAGTCTGTCAATAATCAGTTAAAATTTAAATGAGATCATAATTGTTTCGTAATTTAGATTTTGCTCATTAATTAAAATAAAATACGTGCTTTTAATACATATTTTAACCTTTTTTTTAGCAATTTCATTAACTCCATTGTTGGCTCAAATACCAAAACTGGCGCCAGTTAAACCAGTAGTTTTTCAAAAATTCACGCCACCTAAACTTAGCAGCATGTTAGGCATAAGGTCCGACTCTGGAATTGTATATATAGAAGAAGCACAGCAGTTGATAAAACTTCCTCTTAACATTACGGATGATAAAAAAAATGTGTACACTATTTCATCATACCAATTTATGTATAAAAGAAGAGGTGTAACAGAAGATGAATTAACAGGTAAAGTTTCTAGGATAACAAGTAGCGTATCCGACTTATTTAAAGCCTCGCCACTTCCTGCACTTTGGATTAATATTTTAACAGAACAAATGAGAGCCGGTGAAGAATTATACTTTTTCGATATTGTTGTAAAAGACACACAGGATAGACTAATGTTTTCGCCAGAGCTAAGAATAATAATAAAATAACAAGGTTATTTTTGCATAGGTAATGTAAATTAGATTCCAGATCTACTGTCAACTGCCCCTCACCCATGCACTAACTGATGTGTTTCTTTGATAACGCCCATTATAAATACACTTTGCACATTTCCCATATTTTCCTGCTGACTTAATTTATTTACGTGAAAATCATAATATGCGTTCATGTCTTTACAAATTACTTTCAACATAAAATCAAATTCGCCACTAATACTATAACATTCAATAACCTGATGCCATTCATTAATTTTCTTTATAAAATTAGCCCCTGCTGACTTGCTGTGTTCTTTTAAAGAAACATAACAGATCACTAGTAAATTTAAATCAATTTTATTTTGGTCTACAAGTGTTACATACTGTTTTATTACACCACTTTCTTCCATCCCTTTAATACGTTCGTGAACTGGGGTGGTACTTAAATGAATTTTTTCAGAAATTTCTTTAACAGTAACCCTTGCATTTTGCTGCAATAATTGAAGAATAGCCATATCTTTTTTATCAAGTGATACAGCTCTTTCAGATGATTTTTCTTTTTTTATTGATTTTGCCATTGTAAACTAAATTTTTATTCTTTAAATACTAATATAAATAGAATTATATCCCAAAGTTAGTAAAATATATAGAAAATTATTCTATTTACTATAAATTTGCATTCTAAAACAATAAATATGTCAACAATAACTAAAAATGCCATTGATTTTAAGCTTGCGAACAAGGTTAAAGACATTAGTTTGGCCGAGTGGGGTCGTAAAGAAATTATGTTAGCAGAAGCAGAAATGCCAGGTTTAATGGCTATACGTGCAGAGTATGGCCCTTCTCAACCACTAAAAGGTGCAAGAATAGCAGGTTGTTTGCACATGACTATTCAAACAGCTGTACTAATTGAAACATTAACCGCTTTAGGTGCCGAAGTAAAGTGGAGCTCTTGCAACATTTTTAGTACGCAAGATCAAGCTGCTGCTGCTATTGCTACAACAGGAGTTGGCGTGTTTGCCTGGAAGGGCCAGACACAAGAGGAATCTGATTGGTGTATTGAGCAAACTTTATTCTTTGGTGCCTCCGATCGCCCTTTAAATATGATTTTAGATGATGGTGGAGATTTAACCAATATGGTTTTTGACACTTACCCTGAATTAATTCAGCATGTAA
Source organism: Chitinophaga pinensis (assembly GCA_945865645.1). Classification (GTDB taxonomy): domain Bacteria; phylum Bacteroidota; class Bacteroidia; order Chitinophagales; family Chitinophagaceae; genus Ferruginibacter; species Ferruginibacter pinensis_B. The sequence continues at coordinate 24,589 of CAMBEI010000029.1, forward strand.
AAGGATTAAGTGAGGAAACAACTACAGGAGTTCACCGTTTATATGAGCGTATGGAAAAAGGCACATTGCCAATTCCTGCAATTAACATCAACGATTCTGTTACCAAATCTAAATTTGATAACAAGTATGGTTGCAAAGAGAGTTTGGTTGATGCTATACGCCGTGCAACTGATGTGATGATGGCCGGTAAAGTTGCTGTTGTAGGGAGCTATGGCGATGTAGGTAAAGGTTCTGCTGCTTCATTAAAGGGTGCAGGTTGCAGGGTTATTATTACAGAAATTGATCCTATTTGTGCTTTACAAGCAGCTATGGATGGTTTTGAAGTAAAGCCAATGATTGAAGCAGTTAAAGAAGCAGATATAATTGTTACTGCTTCTGGGTGCAGAGATTTAATTACAGAAAAGCATTTTCGTATAATGAAAGATAAAGCGATCGTTTGTAACATCGGTCACTTTGATATTGAAATTGACATGGCTTGGTTAAACGCAAACTATGGCAACACTAAAAACACCATCAAGCCTCAGGTTGATTTGTATACCATCGAAGGAAAAGATGTAATCATCTTGGCCGAAGGTCGTTTGGTTAATTTAGGTTGTGCGACAGGTCATCCATCATTTGTAATGAGTGCTTCGTTCACCAATCAAACACTTGCTCAGCTTGAATTATGGAACAATACAGATAAATACGAAAACAAAGTTTATGTGTTACCAAAATTCCTTGATGAAAAAGTTGCTCGTTTACACCTTGCAAAAATTGGTGTGGTTTTAGATGTATTAACATCAGAGCAAAGCACTTATTTAGGTCTTCCAAAAGAAGGACCATTTAAAGTAGATCACTACAGGTATTAATATACACAACCATATACTCAGCCCCAAATCAAAATAGATTTGGGGCTTTTTTATTCATGCTATATATTTTTTTAAAAGGACCTTTAGTAAGGCTTTAACAACATAACTTTATAATACTTTTATAATAGTGGAGATTATGTTTTAGATTAAATTTGCGTTCTAGAATAATTAATAAAATGATAAAACTATCTGTTAATATTAATAAACTGGCTACCCTACGCAACAGCCGTGGTGGCAATAATCCTAACCTTATTAAGGCAGCACAAGATATTGAGCGCTATGGAGCTGATGGCATAACTGTTCATCCACGCCCCGATGAACGACACATCCGCTACACAGATGTTTTTGAATTGAAAAAAGTTGTAACCACCGAATTGAATATAGAAGGGAATTGTACAGAACAAAGTTTTGTTGATCTGGTACTTGCCAATAAACCAACACAAGTTACACTTGTACCAGATAGTTTAAATCAACTTACGTCTAACCATGGCTGGAATACAATTGAACATGCTGCTTATTTAAAAGAAATTATTACAATTTTTAAAAACGCTGGTATTAGAGTCTCTATTTTTATTGACCCTATAATAGAAATGATTGAAGGGGCAAAAGTAGCAGGAGCAGACAGAATTGAATTATATACAGAATCTTACGCCAAGCAGTTTGCAGCTTGCAGCTCTGAATTAACCGGACCCAACGAATTGACAATTGCACCTTTTCGTGCCGCTGCTGTTAAAGCAAATGAATTGGGGCTGGGTATTAATGCAGGGCATGACTTAGATTTTAAGAACCTAAAATACTTTGCTAAAAATATCCCTGGATTGTTAGAAGTATCTATTGGTCATGCATTAATATGCGATGCTATTTATTTGGGATTAGAAAATACGGTACAAATATACAAGCGACAGTTAAGTTAAAATATTTCACCTCAAGACTTGTGCTAATTTTCTTTCAAGTGCAGCTCCCCTTAAATTTTTTCCAATCACTTTCCCATATGGGTCAATTAAAAAATTTTGTGGAATACTGAATATCTTAAACTGTTGTGCAACGGCATTTTGCCAGCCCTGTAAATCGCTAACATTTGTCCAGGTTAAGCTATCCATTTCAATGGCATCAATCCATTTCTGTTTATTTTGATCCAAAGAAACACCAAAAACTGTAAAGTTTTTATTTTTGTATTTGTTGAATGCCGCAAGCAAATTTGGATTTTCTTGTCGACAAGGGCCACACCAACTTGCCCAAAAATCTACTAATACATATTTACCACGAAAAGAAGATAGACTAACAAGTTTGCCATTCACATCAGCTTGTGAAAAATTGGTCAGTTCGGTTCCAGTGATATTTAATTTACTTTCTTCAATTTGCTTAGCTATATACTGCCCCATTGCAGATGCTTTAACATCTGGATTTAGCATGTTAAATAGCTCTTCCGTGTTAATAATATTATCTGCAATTTGATTAAAACGAATTATAGCTAAAGGAGTAATATATGAATCGGTATGAGCGAGTACAAATTTCTGAATAAGTTTTCTGGCATTAGCAAACTTGCTTGAATCATATTCGCTTCCTTCTACAAAAACGGATTGATAAGGTTCTAAAGAAGTATTAAACTGCTCAAATGCACTATGAGATGAAGATCCAATTATTGTTGATTTTTCAATATTTGCTATATCCCCAGTAATATTAACATTACTATTATCTAAAAAAAGGGTGATGTATGGAGGTTTTCTGTTAAAAATAATAATTTTAAAATCTGGTTTTTCCATTTGGCCTTTAAACTCAAACTTATTACCCTTTAAAATCGCCGTTTGTTCAGTAGCCCCTGTTTGCCCATTTAAGAGTTCTACTGATGCTCCTTCGCTATATCCAGTAACTATTGCGTTAATTACAAATTCGCCTGATATGGGTTTTAAAATTTTTGGCTTAGCGCTTTTCTGTACCGTTTTATAGGGTACACTTTGGCCAAATATAAATACAGGTAGCATATTAATTCCCGTAGTTAAAAAAAGTAATAAGAAAATTCGTTTCATGATTTTAATTTATAATACGCAATTTAATCAGTTTTAAGGATACAGAAATATGCATTTGTACTATTTTTGAAATCTTTAATAGTTTAATGAGTACGGGTAATTTATTAATTAAACAGATTGCCTTAAAATATCATAAAAAATAGGTGCCCGTTATTTTAATCCCTGTAAAAATTGCAACACCAAGCCCATATCTTTTACTCCAGTTGTTTTTTCTACTTTACTATTTATATCTACCGCATAATAATCGGGATGTTTAAATGCTTTTACTTTAGCTACATCAGCTACCCCAATGGCACCACTTAAAAAAAAGGGTTTTTCAATTTTACTTTTACTTAACAGTTTCCAATCGAATTTTTTCACTGTAGTTCCAGCTATTTCAATATTGGTGTAGGTGTCAAATAAATAATAATCACACACTTCATCATAATCGGCTACTAGTTCATCAATAGAAATTTTGATATTGCCTACTTTAAAAGCTTTAATCACTTCCACATCATTAGATAGATCTTCGCATAAATCGGCACTTTCATCGCCTTGTAATTGTACCACATCAAGTCCATAATCTTCAACTGTCTGGATGATCTCATCATATCCAGCATTAACAAATACGCCTACTTTTTTTAAATCAAAATCAGCATTTTTTAAATCAATTTTTTTAATTTTATCTCCTACATAGCAGGGAGAATTTTTATCAAATATTAACCCTACAAAAGTTATATCTAGGCCATCAAGTTGTTGCAATTGTTTTAGCTGTGTAATACCACATACTTTAATATTCATTTTTTTTAAATTTATGGGCTATCCCGGTTTATGTTTTGTATTTTAAAAGACAAATTATTTTATGACCAATAATTTAAAATAAAAAATTAATACCAAATTGAATAAAGAACAAAAAAATCTATTGTAACGTAATTTTATTGTAACCAATTTCTAATAATCTGTTCCCCATCCTTAGTCAATATGCTCTCTGGATGAAATTGAACACCCTGCAGATCAAATACTTTATGCTGTAACCCCATAATAAACCCATGCTCATCTAGTGCGGTTACTTCTAACTCATTGGGAAATCCATTTTTATTTACGATCCAACTATGGTATCGGCCTACTTCAATTTGAGCTGGTAATGTATGAAAAATATTTTTCTTGTTAACAAATGGCCCTTTGTTAATTTGTATTTTTGTTGCCAAGCCATGAAACACCTTATTTAAGTTAATTAAATTACCCCCAAATGCTTGGGCAATTGCCTGGTGGCCTAGGCAAACACCTAGGATAGATTTGGAAGAAGCATAAGTTTTTATCAATGGCAAAAGTAAACCAGCTTCATCTGGAACTCCTGGTCCAGGCGATAAAATAATCTTATCATAAGCTGCTATATCTGTTAAAGCTATCTGATCATTTCTATACACATCTACTTTTTCGCCGATTATTTTTTCTACTAGATGTACTAGATTATACGTAAATGAATCGTAGTTATCAAAAACTAGAATCTTGAATGATTTCTGCAATTTAAAAGGTTCATTTATATTTTGTTTATTATATTTTCCATTCATTAGTACTTTATAAAAATGCTTTCAATACCATAACCTATTAAATACTAAAGCCCCCGCAAATAGTAAGGAGCTTTTGTAAATACTAGCTAAATAAAATAAGAGCGCAGTGGTAGATTTAATTTCTGAATGTGTGTCATGTATTGTTAATT
>CAMBEI010000030.1 GCA_945865645.1 Chitinophaga pinensis
TCTCTTGGGGGACAAACCCAAAGCCATCACTTCCTATAACTACTCCTGCATGAATAGTAACCCGGCTGCCTATTACACAATCGTGGTAAATTTTTACTCCAGGATGAATAATTGTGTTTTCTCCAATGCTTACATTATTGCCTAAATAAGTATTAGGATAAATTTTAGAACTATCACCAATAATTGCGTTTTCTCCTATATAAGTAAAGGCCCCAATATAAACATTAGCCCCAATTTTTGCAGTTGCGGCAATATAAGCGGGTTGTTGTATACCAGTTAATTGCTGCTGTTTCATTTGCTCGTATTTTTCTAACAAGATTGCAAAGGCCGAATAAGCATCAGAAACTTTTATTAATGTAGCATTAATTGGTAGATTTATTTGTAGTGTTTCGTTAACAATAATGATACTTGCATTTGTGGTATATAAATATTGTTCATATTTAGGGTTTGCTAAAAAAGTTAATTGCCCATTTTGGGCTTCTTCAATTTTACCAAAAGATACAACGATAGTATCGGAATTACCTATCACTTTGCCATTAATAATTAGGGCTATTTGTGCTGCCGTAAATTGCATAAAATATAGCGTTTAATTAATAGCTAATAGTTATCTAAAATAACAAATATAATATTTTTTCACCTTGCTCATCAGGTTTTGATTAATTAATGCGTTATCAACTTCTGATATATCTTTTACAGAGCCATCTTTAAAAAGTATATGAATATGCTCATCTTCTAAGCTATAAGTGCTACTAGCAACTTCGCCAGTAAACACTAACCATCCAGCGTCCTCTGAGCTTAAATTTAATTTTAAACAAGCTTCTGCATTTTTTTCTTGCAGCATTGTTGTTGAAATCGGGTCACCAAAATACCGAACTTTTAATATTTGCCTATTTATAATTCCATTGCAAAGGGTTGATAAAACTTTATCTTCATGAGTACACCAATTTTTTATAGCTGCCATTACATCATAATCATCCATAATGCAAAATTCTTCTAGTGCAACTGTTTGAATAGGCTTTGTAATAAAATTATGCAGCGGTTGCTGTGTTGCTGCTTTTATATATTTTGCTCTTTTAATAATTCGTTTTAGCATTTGCTCAGCACATAAAACTGTTTTGTGTAAATACACCTGCCAGTACATTAGCCTGCGAGCTACTAAAAATTTTTCAATGGAGTAAATTGATTTTTCTTCCACCATCAATTCGCCGTTATATACCGTTAGCATTTTTAATATGCGGTCGTACCCAATTACGCCCTCATTTACCCCTGTAAAAAAACTATCGCGAGTTAAATAATCCATTCGGTCTACATCAAGTTGTCCGCTAATGAGCTGGAAAAGGTATTTTTTGTGATAGCGGTCTGTAAAAATTTCTAAAGTCAAATTTAATTGTCCATTGAACTGCTTATTAAGTTCATTAATAATCATTAGAGATAGGTCTTCATGATGCATATTTTCTACTAGTTCGTGTTCTAGGGCATGACTAAAAGGCCCGTGTCCAATATCATGTAAAAGGATGGCTATTTTTGCCGCCTGCTCTTCGGCAGGAGTAATTTGGATGCCCTTATTTTTTAATTCATTTAGCGCAATGCTCATTAAATGATAAGCGCCTAAAGCATGATGTAGTCTACTATGTACAGCACCTGGATATACGAGGTTGGCCATAGCCATTTGACTAATTCGGCGAAGTCGTTGAAAATATGGATGCGCAATTACCTGGTAAATTAATTCGTCATCAACAGTAATAAATCCATAAACTGGGTCATTAATTATTTTTCTGAAAGGCATTTATGATTTTGTGTTTTTAGGTTTGTCTTTGGCAGCTAAGTCTAAACAGCTATATGTTAAAAGTAATACAAAGCTAAATAAAGCTTAGCATCATTGGTATAAAAAATTAAATTTGTGAAGATTGCGCATTTGTTGAATTTTTTCTGCAAACTTCGTTTTAATAAAAAGGGGTAAATGATATGGCATAGAAGTATACAATTTAAAGGTGGATAATCAAATATCTTAATAAGATTAAAAATAATAAATCTCTTATATGATTACAGCTAAAATTCTTTGGATTGATGATGAAATTGATAGCCTTACTTCGCAGGTAATGTTTTTAGAAAATAAGGGCTACGAAGTGTACACTAAAACCAATGGATTTGATGCTATAGAATTTGTAAAAAATAATATTGTAGACGTGGTATTATTGGATGAAACAATGCCTGGTATAACTGGGTTGCAAACCTTGCAGCAGATAAAGGAAATTAAAAGTAATTTACCTATTGTGTTAATTACTAAAAATGAAGCTGAAAATATAATGGATGAAGCTATTGGTTCACAAATAAGTGATTATTTAATTAAACCAGTTAATCCAAATCAGGTATGGTTAAGTTTAAAAAAATTAATTGATAATAAAAGATTGGTCGCAGAAAAAACAACTTCAGCCTATCAGCAGGAGTTTCGTAATTTATTTACTTCCTTAAATAGTAATCTCAATTATAATGAGTGGATGGAAATTTATCGTAAACTAGTTTACTGGGAACTGGAAATGAAAAAAAGCGATAGTCCCGAAATGCAAGAGGTTTTTCAAACACAAAAAAGCGAAGCTAATAACGATTTTTTTAAATTTATCTCAAAAAATTATGCAAGCTGGGTTAGTCCTAAAAGTCTTGATGGACCGATTATGAGCCATAACCTAATGAAGTATAAAGTGTTTCCGCATGTTGAAAAAGGGACATCGTTATTCTTTGTATTAATTGATAATTTACGTTTTGATCAATGGAAAATTATTCAACCCATTTTTGCCGAAAGTTTCCGTATTCATGAAGAAGAAACTTTTTATGCAATACTGCCTACGGCTACACAGTATGCACGCAATGCTATTTTTGCCGGGATGATGCCACTTGAAATTGAAAAAAATTTCCCTATGCAGTGGAAAAATGATGATGAGGATGGGGGCAAAAATATGTTTGAAGAAGATTTTTTTAAAGCACAGTTAAAAATGACGGGTAAGGACAATTTAAAATATTCCTATACCAAAATAACCAATAATCACGATGGTCAAAAATTGGTTGATAATATTCATAATATGATGGGTAATGACATAAATATCATTGTATACAATTTTGTAGATATGCTCAGCCATGCCCGAACCGAGATGGAAGTACTTAAAGAATTAGCCAGCGACGAAAATAGCTACCGAAGTATTACCGAAAGCTGGTTTACACATTCACCATTACACCAGGCCCTTAAAAAAATTGCGGATAAAAAAATTACGATGATTGTAGCAACTGATCATGGAAGCGTAAGGGTAAATACGCCTGCAAAAGTTATTGGGGATAAACAAACTACAGCTAATCTGCGGTACAAACATGGCCGTAATTTAAATTACGATCCAAAAGAGGTTTTGGCATATCGAGATCCAAGAGAAGCTGGTTTACCCGCACCTAATGTAAATTCGTCATTTATATTTGCTAAGGGAGATTTGTATTTATGTTATCCCAATAATTATAATCATTTTGCTAATTATTATCGCAATACTTTTCAGCATGGAGGGATAAGTTTAGAGGAAATTATTGTACCGGTGATACGTATGACGAATAAATAAAAGAACTGTCACACGCCTTCATTAACGATTGAAATATTTTTTTGAGAAAACTTATGCATATATAAATCTAATAATATACAGCGTTTCTAACAGCCTATTTTTTAGTTATTAACGATTGTTGAAAATTTTATTTTTTATTATTCTGTATTTATTGCAAGTTGCATGTAATTAAAAGAATTAAAATTCTATTTAAGGCTTAATGTATCATGAAATACACACAACATAATTTAGATAAGATTGAAAAAATTGCCGAAGATTGCGGTTATGTTATTCGTTACGAAAGGGGGACTTTTCAAACAGGATATTGTATTTTACAGGATAGAAAAGTAATTGTTATTAATAAATTTTTTCAAATAGAAGGCAGAATAAACGCCCTTATTGATTTAATGCCGCAGTTAGAAATAAACTTTGATACACTTACGCATGATAGTCAGAAATTGTATGAAGAAGTAATGAGTGTTACAAAATAGACTAATTGAAATTTCTACATTCTTTATTGTGTATTGTCAATTGCTTATTTTTGCCATGTGCAAACTACTCCTTTAAAAATAACTTTCCTTGGCACTGGTACTAGTAGTGGTGTGCCCATGATAGGATGCTGTTGTGCAGTATGTACCTCTTCTAATAAAAAAGATAAGCGCCTTCGTTCAAGTATTTTAGTTGAAAGCAAAACCACAACTATTGTGGTGGATACCACACCCGATTTTAGATATCAGATGTTGCGGGCTAACGTGATGAAGCTAGATGCAGTAATATTTACTCACCCGCATAAGGACCATATTGCTGGTCTTGATGATGTGCGTGCTTTTAATTATTATTACAAAAACCCCATGGAGCTATATGCCAATGCCTTAACCGAAGAAGCCATAAAAAGAGAATTTGCGTATGCATTTTTAGATAAAAAATATTCCGGAGTACCCAATCTTAATATTAATACCATAGATGATAAACCTTTTATGATTGGGGATATTAGGGTTATTCCAATTTTAGTTTGGCATTTAAAAATGCCCGTACTAGGTTTTCGTTTTGGACAATTTACCTATATCACCGATGCCAATAAAATTGATGCCATAGAAAAAGAAAAAATAAAAGGAACTGAGGTTATGGTACTAAATGCATTGCGAAAACAAAGCCATATTTCTCACTTTACCTTAGATGAAGCTGTTGCCATGATACAGGAACTGCAAGTGCCCAATGGTTATTTTACCCATATCAGTCACCAGCTAGGTAAGCATGACGATGTGATTGGTGGGCTACCCAAAGGTATTCAATTAGCCTATGATGGTCAAGAAATCATTTTATGATGAATCCTGAGGTTTTTCACGTTTTTTTATGGTCTTTTTTCTTCAATTTTAAAATGCCTAAACTTATCTTGAGTATCTAATGCCCACACCTAAAAATCATTTGCCTCAATACCTTTCTTTTACCCGTAAAGAACGTATAGGAATAATAGCAGTTTTATTTTTGATATTATTTTTTATAATCCTGCCATTTTTATTTCCTTTTTTTATCAAATCAAAACTGGTTGATCATTCGGCATTTGAAAAAGAGATTGCCGCACTTCAAATTAAAGAACAGGACAGTATAATTACCTACACAAACATAGATTATAATGAAAATAATTTCAGGAATAATGAACCCTCGTCAAAAAATAATTACAATAAAGTACCAAAGGGCGAACTGTTTTATTTTGATCCGAATACATTAACAGTTACAGACTGGGTAAAATTAGGGGTAAAAGAAAAAACAGCAGCTACTATTAAAAATTATATAGTAAAGGGCGGCAGCTTTTCTAAGCCAGAAGATATAGCAAAAATTTGGGGGCTACACGCAGATGAAATAACAAGACTATTGCCTTATGTAAGAATAGAAATAAAGCAGAGAAATGATTTTAAAAAAATTGAAAATGCACCTGGGGTAAAAGCATATGTAAAAACAAAAAACATTATAATTACAGTTGATATAAACGAGGCAGATACATCGGCTCTTATTGCATTGCCCGGTATTGGCAGTAAACTTGCAAGCCGAATCATAGCTTTTCGCGATAAGCTTGGAGGTTTTTATAAAGTGGTCCAGGTTGCAGAAACTTTTGCTTTGCCTGATTCTACGTTTCAAAAAATAAAAGATAAGCTTGTTATAAGCAACAATGAAGTTAAAAAAATTAATATAAACTTGGCAACAATTGATGAATTAAAAATACATCCTTATTTAAGGTATAATTTAGCCAATGCTATTATACAATATAGAAACCAACATGGCAATTTTTCATCTGTAAACGATATTAAAAAAATGGTGTTTTTTACAGATGATATTTTTGATAAACTGGTGCCTTATCTTAGCGTTAAATAAAAAACTAACAACTGTAAGTCTTTTAAAAATCTGTAAATTGCGTCATTAACGATCATTATCTATATGAATTTTATAACAACAGAGCTTACAATACAGGTGGCGCAAACTGCCAAAGAATTTGCCATACAATATATTAAACCCCATTTAATGGAATGGGATGAAAGTCAAGAATTTCCAGTCCACATTTTTAAAGAAATGGGAAAACTAGGAATGATGGGTGTATTGGTGCCTGAAAAGTATGGAGGTAGTGGGCTGGGGTATTTTGAATACAATGCTATTATTCAAGAAATTGCAAAAGTTTGTGGTTCTATAGGCTTGTCATTAGCTGCACATAATTCGCTTTGTACAGGCCACATTTTAGCTTTTGGTAATGAAGAGCAAAAATTAAAATATTTACCTAAGCTAGCTTCAGCCCAATTTATTGGTGCGTGGGGATTAACAGAGGCCAATACCGGTAGCGATGCGGGCAATATGAAGACAACGGCAATTAAAGATGGAGATGATTGGATTATTAACGGTACAAAATCATGGATTACACATGGCAAGAGTGGCGATGTAACTGTGGTGATATGCAGAACAGGAGAGGCACGAACAAAAGATAATTCAACAACATTTATTGTAGAAAGGGGTACCCCAGGTTTTAATGCTGGTAAAAAAGAAAATAAATTAGGTATGCGTGCCAGCGAAACAGCCGAAATGATTTTTGATAATTGTAAAATTCCTGATGCGAATAGAATTGGTGAAGTTGGTCAGGGTTTTAAACAAAGCATGAAAGTTTTAGATGGAGGTCGTATTTCTATTGCGGCACTTGGCTTGGGCATTGCTAAGGGTGCTTATGAAGCATCGGTAAAGTATGCAAAAGAAAGACATCAATTTGATCAGCCCATTGCAAATTTTCAGGGTATTAGTTTTAAGCTAGCTGATATGGCAACAGAAATTGAATCAGCAGATTTATTAATAAAACAGGCCTGCGATTTAAAACAGAGGCATTTACCTATGACTAAAGAATCGGCTATGGCAAAATATTATAGTAGCGAAGTGGCTGTAAAAGTAAGTACAGATGCTGTGCAAATTTTTGGCGGTTATGGTTACACTAAAGATTATCCTGTTGAAAAATTTTACAGAGATAGTAAGCTATGCACCATTGGTGAAGGAACCAGCGAAATTCAAAAACTAGTTATTAGCAGGGAAATTTTAAAATAAATTACATACCCGGCTCATCCGAAGAGCCTGCATTGGCCGAGCTAAACATATTATCTACGGCACTACCTAACATTGGAAATTTTTCTTTTACAAAATCTTTAATGGTTTCGAGAACTTTTGTCGCCTGTTCTTCTGTAATGCCAGCATTTTCTTTTAAGCGATTTATTATTTCCTGCATATTTATTTTTTAATAATTTATAATAATTCAGTTGATATCTTTAATTAGGTAATTTTATTTTTTATTCCTTTGGAGAGTCTTTATGCTTATTGCTTTATTCTGTATCATATCTTTCCACCCTTTCAATCCCGCTCATAGAAACCAATCGCTCCACAAGCTCATCCAACTCTTCTTTATCTTTAACAAATATTTTTATATTACCTTCAAATATACCTTCTTTAGCTTCAATCGTCATTGCCGAAATATTAAATTTTAATTCACCACTAATGAGATTAGTGATTTTATGAATAACGCCTACATCATCTAACCCAATAATTTTTAACCCGGTAAGAAAAGAGATTTCTTTATTTTTTGCCCATTTTGTTTTTACTACTCGATGACTATAGTTGGCTAATAACCTAGCGGCATTAGGGCAATTAGTTCGGTGAATTTTTAAGCCTTCCCCTGTAGTTATAAAGCCAAATACATCATCGCCAGGTATAGGTTTGCAGCAATTAGCTAAAGCATATTGTATTTTATCGCTGCTTTCTCCAAAGATGATTAACTCTGCATCTTTTTTATCATAATACTTTACCGTATGTTGTTCTTTTTCTAATTTTTCTTCGGGAGTTAGTTTAACTAATTTTGGCGCAATTAATTTATCACCTTTTACAGTAAATTCTTTTAATTCTTTAAGATCAATTTTTTTAACGGCAATTTCATATAATAAATCGAGCGAAGAACCTGTTTTATAATAATTAGAAAGTTCTTCTAAGTTGGAATAACTCATAGAAACGCCAATGCTTTCTAATTTTCTTTGTAATGCATATTTTCCTTCATCGGCAATTTTTCTTTTTTCTTCTTTAAGGGTATCTTTTATTTTTGATTTGGCTTTACTGGTTACCACAAAATTTAGCCACTCAATATTGGGTTTTTGTTTGGCACTTGTAATAATTTCTATTTGATCGCCACTGCGTAATTTATAACTGATGGGTACTAGTTTGTGATTAACTTTTGCACCTATACATTTACTGCCAATGGCTGTGTGAACACCAAAAGCAAAGTCTAAAGCAGAAGCACCAATCGGCAACATTTTTATTTCGCCTTTAGGGGTATAAACATATATTTCTTCTGCAAGAAAAGAAGTTTTAAAATCCTGTAAAAAATCTATTGAATTTTCATCTGGGTTATTTAGTGCTTCTCTAATTTGATTAAACCATTTGTCAAATCGACTTTCGTCTTCCTTTCCTTCCTTATATTTCCAATGGGCAGCTAGTCCTTTTTCTGCAATTTCATTCATACGCTTAGTGCGTATTTGTACTTCTACCCATTTCCCGTTAGATCCCATAACGGTAGTGTGCAATGCTTCGTATCCATTGCTTTTAGGGTTACTCAGCCAGTCTCTTAATCTTTCTGGCGAGGGGTTGTACTCATCAGTAATAATACTATATACTTTCCAGCAGTCTTCTTTTTCTTTTTCCAAAGTGTCAGTAACAAGGATGCGAATAGCAAAAAGGTCGTATACTTCCTCAAAACTTACACCTTTTTTTTTCATCTTATTCCAAATAGAGTGAATACTTTTTGGGCGGCCATACATTTCAAAATCAAAATCAGCTTTATCTAATTTTTCTTTTAATGGCCTAATAAAATCATTAATGTATTTTGTACGTTCTCTTTTGGTATCATTTAATTTTTGAGCAATGTATTTATAGGTGTCTGGCTCCATGTATTTCATAGCTAAATCTTCCATTTCTGTTTTAATATTATACAAGCCCATTCTATGAGCAAGGGGTGCATAAACAAAAATAGTTTCGCTTGAAATTTTTAACTTCTTCTCTCTTTTCATACTATCTAGCGTACGCATATTATGAAGTCGGTCGGCAAGTTTTATTAAAATTACTCTTGGATCATCGGTTAAGGTTAATAATATTTTTTTAAAATTTTCTGCTTGCTTGGTACTATTGGTGTCCATTACTGTACTAATCTTGGTAAGACCATCTACAATTTTGGTTACTTCAATTCCAAATTCGCGTTGAATATCTTCTAATGTGATATCCGTGTCTTCAACCGTATCGTGCAATAAGGCACAGATGGTGCTTCTAATACCCAATCCTATTTCTTCTACACAAATTTTAGCTACAGCAATGGGATGAAGAATATATGGCTCGCCACTTTTACGGCGCATTGTTTCATGGGCTTTTACAGCTATTTCAAAAGCAGTACGTAATAATTGCTTATCACCTGGCTTTAATTTTAGCTTTAAAACACGTAAAAGTCCGCGGTAATGCCGCAGTATCTCTTTCTTTTCATCTTCCTTGTTGAGGTTATATGTTGGTATGTAGTTGTTAGCCCCCATAAGTTAAATACGAATTTACGTAAACAAATCTGTTTTATGTTTTACAGAAATTCCTTACTTTTGCAGCCCTTTAGCGAATGTAGTTAGGCATAAGGCAAAAGCAAACTTATAAAAGCGGATATGGCGAAATTGGCAGACGCACCAGACTTAGGATCTGGCGGAGCAATCCATGTAGGTTCGACCCCTATTATCCGCACAAAAGAACAAGGAATATCGAATTTTGTAGTTCAACACTCACAATTCATTATTCCTTGTTCCTTATTTTAAAGATTAATAATAAAAAAAATGGGAACAGTTACAAGAGAAAACATCGGTCAATTACACGATAAATTAACCGTTAAAGTGAGTAAGGATGATTATTTACCAACGTTTGATAAAAAACTTAAAGAATATAGTAAAACAGCAAATATTCCCGGTTTTAGAAAAGGGATGGTACCCGCTGGCATGATTAGAAAGATGCACGGCGCTTCCATTTTTACTGACGAAATTTTAAAATCAGTAGAAAAAGAATTGTACACCTGGCTAAATTCTGAAAAGCCAGAAATCTTTGGTCAGCCTTTGCCACTAAGCAACCACCTCCGGAATATGGATATGAACAATCCTGCCGATTATGAATTTGCATTTGAAATTGGGCTAAAGCCCGATTATACCTTAGTAGATTTTGCTAAAGCAAAAGTAACTCTATATAAAGTAGGCGCTACAGATGCTATGGTTGATGAAGAAATTAGTCGTATGCAGATTAAGGGAGGCAGTATGACAGAACCTGAAACAATTGATAATGATGAAAATGTGTTAAACATACTTTTTACAGAAGCAGATAAAGAAGGGGCGATTATTGAAGGAGGGGTATCAAAAGAAAATTCGGTTATACTAAAATATTTAACTGCTGCTACTCAGAAAAAATTTATGGGAAAAAATGTTAATGAAACAGTAACCGTACAGCTCAGCAAGGCTTTTGGCGATGATAAGTTAGAAATTTTTTTACAAGATCTAGGATTTGATAAGAATGATAAAGATGCGGCAAAAAAATACTTTAACCTGCAAATTGTAAAAATTGGACTTGTTCAAAAGCGCGCTTTAACAGAAGATTTTTTCAAGGAAATTTATCCAACTAAAGAAATTAAAACTGAAATTGAATTAAGAGATTCTATAAAAGAAGAAATTGAAAATTACTGGAAGGGGCAAAGCCGTAATCAGTTGCAGGATCAATTATATCATTACCTGTTAGATGAAACTAAAATGGATTTTCCTGTTGAATTTTTAAAACGCTGGCTACAAACCGGAGGAGATAAGGAAAAAACCCCCGAGCAGGTAGAAACCGAGTTCCCTACTTTTAACAATCAATTAAAATGGACCTTAATTAGCGATAAACTAATTAAAGAAAATCGATTGGAAGTTGCTGATGACGAATTGAGAGAATATATGAAAGTAGAAATAATGCGCTATTTTGGCACCATGAATTTGGGCGAAGATACCGGCTGGATTGAAAGTTATATAGACCGAATGATGAAGGATGAAAAACAAGTTGATAGCAGCTATCGCCGCTTAATTACCGATAAATTGTTTAATTGGATTGAGGGCCAAACAAAGACAAACGAAAAAGAGGTAACGGCCGATGAATTAACAGCTATGCAACATCATCATGAACATTGATAAAAAAATTAGGGATTTTTATAGTTTAATCTCCTCATCACGGTCATCAAAAAAATGGAATTCAGTTAAATGATAATTGGAGTTAGCTTTTAGTTTAATGCGTTGTTTGTATTTTCGACGCCATTTACTCAATTTAGAAAATAAGAATCCTTTTGTAAGATATGAATGTAAAATAGGGTGTATCTCTACCAGTAAACCTGTATGTTTTTGCATGATGAGATAACTTAGGTTCTTTTCTATTTCATCTTCTAAAATAAGGGTGGAAGATATTTTTCCTGTACCATTGCAACTCGAACAAACTTCACTGGTATTAATATTCATCTCTGGCTTCATACGCTGCCGAGTAATTTGCATTAAGCCAAATTTACTGATGGCAAGTACAGAATGCTTAGCCCTATCTAGTCGCATATATTCATCCATAGCATCAGTGAGTTTCTTTTTGTTCTCCATTAACTTCATATCAATAAAGTCAATCACGATAATGCCCCCCAAATCTCTTAATCGCATTTGCCTTGCTATTTCCTCAGCAGCTTCTAGGTTAGTTTCTAGGGCATTTTGTTCCTGATTATTACTTACACTTTTATAGCCACTATTTACATCAATTACATGCAAGGCTTCGGTATGCTCAATAATAAGATAAGCTCCACTTGGCAAATTTACAGTTTTTCCAAAAGCAGCTTTTACCTGCTTGGTAATACCAAAGCTGTCGAATATAGGCGAGTCATTGTTGTAATATGAAACAATATCTGCCTTATCAGGTGCAATACGCTGTATGTATGTTTTTGTATCTTGATAAATATTCTTATCATTAACAACAATCTTATTAAAATCTTCATTTAAAAGATCTCGAAGAATACTCGTTGTTTTACCCTGCTCGCTTAAAATTTTTGTTGGTGGGGTTGCTCCCTTTAAATTAATTTGAATGGTTTTCCAGGTAGCAGATAGACTTAATAAATCTTCATGCAATTCGGCCGTATGTTTACCTTCAGCTGCTGTTCTAACTATTACGCCTAGATTTTTAGGCTTAATCGCTTCAATAATTTTGTGTAACCTTTTTCTTTCCTCAGAGGAATGAATTTTACGAGAGATAGCAATAAAATTATTGAAAGGGGTTACCACTACAAACCGCCCAGGAAGAGAAAGCTCGCAACTAAGTCGGGGACCTTTTGCAGCGATGGGCTCTTTTAAAATTTGTACCAATACAAGGGGTTTCCCATTAAGTACTTCAGAAATTTTACCTGTTTTTATAATCTCAGGCTCTACTTTAAATTTTGCAAAATCAAATCCCCCATCCAATTTATCATTAATAGCTTCGGTAGTAAATTTTAAAATGGAACGTACATAAGGACTAAGGTCTGTATAATGCAAAAAAGCATCCTTTTCAAAACCTACATCAATAAATGCAGCATTAAGCCCGGGGATAAGTTTTTTAACTTTTCCAAGATATAAATCACCTACACCGAATGTTGCATCAGCCTTTTCGTTGTGTAATTCTACCAGTTTTTTATCCTCTAAGAGAGCTATTTCTACTCCCTGGGGAGTAGTGTTAATAACAAGTTCCTTGGTCAAGTGTAATTTTTTTATAAGACTATTACATCAGGGAAGAAAAACATATCCACACACAAGTGCAACTATACATTAGTTGTGTTGAATGCAAATACGTAGGCGTCTGTCCGGACGAAGTTTCCGGACACCGTTAAGAAAAATGTTACTTCTTCTTATGACGGTTCTTTCTTAAACGTTTTTTACGCTTGTGTGTTGCAATTTTATGACGTTTTCTCTTTTTACCACAAGGCATAACTAGTCTTTTTTGTGTTTAAAATAATTTTTTTAAAATATGTAAATCGAATGCTACTCCGATAATTTACCTTAACAATTTAATCCGCTCTTCTATTTCAAAACTGTATTTAGGATTATTTATTAACCGCTTACTTATTAAATACCATTTTATCGCTTCTTCTTTATTACCTTTTGCTGCATAAGTATCAGCTAAAAAAGCAATGGCTTCTATATTCTCAGGCTGTACGGCTATTACTTTTTGTAAACGTGAAATAGCTTTATCATACTGCCCCGAAACATATCCACCCACACCCAACATCATCTGAGCATTCATGTTGTTCGAATCTTTACGTACAACACTTAATAACTGCTGAATTCCTTTCATCGTCTCTTGCGCTCCACCAGTTCTACCTTTACCAAATACATAACAACTTCCTAAACCAATTTTTAAATCGTCGTTGTTTGGGTAAAGTTCTATTCCTCTCTCAAATAGATTTATCGCAAGATCTGTTTTCCAGTTTAATTTAGATTCATCCTGCTCTCCTCTGAGATTGTTTAAAATTAATTGGGCTGCAAAGGTGAGGTTTTTTTCCGACTTATCCAACTTAGCTGCCTCAGATAAATAATAAATGTAAGGTTCAAAAGCATGGGAGCTGTCTTTCCAAAAATTTGCAATTTGAATATTTTTTATAATCAATTGATTATTAATAGAGCTACGAGTTACATTATTTTCTAATTTATTAAGATTAATTACTTTGGAAGCAGATAAATGTTCCTTCTCTTCCTGAATGTTTTTTTGAATGTCAAAAACTTTGACGACAGAAATTACTGATTTTTCATTTTTTCCTTTTGGCGCAATAGTAGTTCCAAATATTAAAAGTAAGAGTACTAAAACCAAACCTATAGCGGTTAATAACAATTGTTTTTTAAGCATTTATGAAATCCTGTTCTTATTTTTACAAGACGACAAAGGTACGTTAGTCTTCATTGTCATCCTCTTTTTCATTGGATTCTTTAATATTTTTAGAAGATTTTATTTCTAACATAAATTCTTTCGCTGGTTTAAATGCAGGAATAAAATGTTCGGGTATTTCCACCGCTACGTTTTTCTTGATATTACGGCCTATCTTGGCAGCTCGTTTTTTTATAATAAAACTCCCAAATCCACGTATATAAATATTTTCACCAGTTGATAATGCACTTTTAACAGATTTAATCATGGTTTCCAAGGTAACTAATACATCTACTTTAGGAATACCCGTTTTTTCTGATATTTGATTAACAAGTTCTGATTTTCTCATAAACAGTTATTTATAAAATAATATCAGAAAAATACAACAAAATATCCGTAATTTCCAAATAACTTAATGATTATCAACTACTTTGTTTCAAAATACAGACGTTAAAATTAATAAAATAATTGTAACTAATTGATAATCAATACCTAATAAAAATAACCTCGTATAAATCTAAATAAAATAATCTATTATTCAAGGATGGAAAGGGATAAAAAATATTTCACAAATAGGATTCTGGGTTGGAATAAAACCAAAAATAACAGGCCAATGCCATGGAAAAACGAAAAAGATCCCTATAAAATATGGCTAAGTGAAATTATTTTGCAACAAACAAGGGTAGAGCAGGGTTGGGATTATTATAATAAATTTATAACCTCATTTCCTAATATAAAAAAGCTAGCTAATGCTAAAGAAGAAAAAATTTTTAAACTTTGGGAAGGTCTAGGATATTATACCCGGTGTAAAAATCTGATTGCCACCGCTAAATTTATTGTAAAAAATAATAATAGTAAATTTCCCAACACCTATAATGAAATTTTGGCATTAAAAGGAATTGGCCCCTATACAGCTGCCGCTATCGCTTCCTTCGCTTTTAATTTGCCTCATGCAGTTTTAGATGGGAATGTATTTAGGGTTTTGGCACGCTTTTTTGGTATTGAAATCGCAATGGATAGCGCTAAAGGTAAAACTATATTTACCCAATTGGCTCAAAAGCTCTTAGAAAAAACATATCCAGGAATTTACAATCAAGCTATCATGGATTTTGGGGCAGTAATATGTAAGCCTAAAAATCCATTATGTAGCACTTGTCCGATAAAAACAAAATGCACTGCCCATTTACAAGAGAAAATTAATTTGTTGCCTGTAAAAGTTAATAAGATTACAAAAACTACTAGATGGTTTTATTATTTTATAATAGAGTATAAAGGCGATATTTATATAAGAAAAAGAATAGAAAAAGATATTTGGGAAAATTTATATGAATTTATTTTATTGGAAACAGAAAAGGAATTAAAAACAGAAGAATTAAAGGAAACGGAATTATTTAAATATTTTTCCATTAAAAATAATGATGTAATAATGCAAGTGTCAAAAATTTACCGACAGCAACTTACGCATCAAATAATACAAGGCGTATTTATTAAGCTAAAACTAAAAAATGCCCTTACATTAAAAAATTACAAAACTGTAACCCTAAAGCAATTAGCAAAATTGCCATTTCCTAAATTAATAACAGCTTATTTGGTCAAAAATTAGCTTATGATGCTTGTAAAATAAAAATGTATCTTTAAATTTGGTTGATAAAATATTCGTTATGTTATCATTGAATAAACAGCTAAATAAAATCTTATGCGAGGCCTAAACAAGGTAATGCTTATTGGAAACCTGGGTAAAGATCCAGAGATGCAATTTTTAGAAGGGAATATTGGCGTGGCTAAATTTTCACTCGCAACTACAGATTCCTATAAAGATAAAACAGGTAAAATGATCTCTCAAACCGAATGGCATAACATTGTACTTTGGAGAGGCCTTGCCGATTTGGCTCAAAAATATTTACACAAAGGAAGCATGGTTTATATTGAAGGCAGCTTAAAAACACGTAGCTGGGAAGACAAAGATGGAAACAAAAAATTTGCTACTGAAGTGGTTGGTGATAACTTGATTTTGCTAGATAAAAAAAATGAGGATAAACAAACTTTTAATGGAACAGATAGTTTTACTGAACCCACTATACATAGGGCTGATGATGGTTCGGAACGCTTACCTTTTTAATTAAAATGTGTTATCTATATTAATTACCTAATCTATATCTTATTTTAAAAATAAAAAAAGAATATTTTTTACTTAAACTCTCCGTTTTGGATTATCATTCGATTTTAATTTTTTTTTATTTGTATCTTTTGGCATTAACCCCTGCAGCAACAACTATACTTATATTTTCGGTACTTATACTTTTTATATTATCCTTCTTACTAGCAGGTGCCGAAATTGCTTTTTTTTCTCTTACTTTTAAGGATATTAATTTATTGCGCACAAAAAGACAACCTTCGTACCGCCGCATTGTTAGTTTACTTGAACATCCAAAAACCTTGCTCGCTTCCATGCTTATTAGCAATAGCTTTATTAATATTGGCATCATTTTAATTTCAAATATTTTAATTAACAGCTGGGTAGCTTCATACTATTTTACATTTTGGCCTGTTTTCTTAATTAAAGTAGCATCGGTTACTTTTTTACTGCTGTTATTTGGAGAAGTATTACCAAAAGTTTGGGCTACACATCACAAAATATGGTTTGCTGCTACAGCATCGCTTATAGTCGAAATATTTACTAGTATCTTTTTTCGCTTTAGCAAACGAATGGTACGTTATAGCGATAAAGTAGAAAAGAAATTTTCATCTGAAAATTCTTCCACTCTTGATAGAAGTCATCTAGATTATGCGATAGACCTATTACCCGAACATGAAGCATCTACCGAAGAAAAATTTATTTTAAAAGGCATTAGAAAATTTGGAGATACATCTGTAAAACAAGTGATGCGCACTAGGCTAGATGTATGTGGCATTAATATTAATTTAAGCTTTGCCGATACCATTAAAAGGGTAGAGGAATTGCATTATTCTCGACTGCCTGTATATAAAAATAATTTAGATGAAGTGCTAGGGATACTACATACAAAAGATATTTTACCGCATTTACATGAAGAGGCCAATTTTGACTGGCACATTTTACTTAGGCAGACTTACTTTGTTCATGAACAAAAATTAATAGAAGACCTATTGCAAGAGTTCCGAACCAGACGCATGCATTTTGCCGTAGTAGTAGATGAATTTGGAGGCACTTCGGGGATCGTTACTTTAGAAGACGTAATGGAAGAAATAATTGGAGAGATAAAAGATGAATTTGATGACGAAGAAAGTAATAACAAAAAAATAGATGACTATAATTATATTTTTGAAGGTAAAACAATGATTAACGACGTCTGTAAAGCAATTGGGCTACCCATAGATACTTTCCATTCTGTGCGTGGCGAAAGCGACTCTTTAGCAGGATTGGTTTTGGAAATTGCAGGCGAGTTTCCTCAAGTAAATGAAGAAGTAACTTTCAGAGATTTTATTTTTCTTCCACTTGAAATAAATAAAAATAGACTGGATAAAATAAAGGTTACTATAAAAACATCGCTAGCTGCTTAACACTTTACAAAAAAAATGAAAAAAAATAAAAAACAGACACAGGTTATTTCCTATTATCTATTTTCTATTGCCTGTTATCTATTTTTTATTTCCTGTAATTCAGTTTATACTTCAAAAAAAACGGGGTATTATAAAATTAATTTTCCCGAAAGAAAATATATAGTTTTTAAAAAAGAAGGATTTCCTTACACATTCGAATATCCGGTTTATGCACAAATAATAAAAGATACCACTTATTTTGATGAGGATGCAACAAATCCATATTGGGTTAATATTGATTTTCCACAATTTGCTGCTCGAATATTTTTAAGTTATAAAGACATTGGCGGTAAGTCTACCTATAAAGTAAAACAGCCCAATGGCATATATAAAGATTCGCTTGGCGCTAATATTTTTGATTATATGGTGAAGGATGCCTTTAAACTTACTAATAAAAACGAATTCGTCGCTTCCTCTATTAAAGATAGTTTGTTTTATACCCAGCATGGCATAACGGGGGTGTTCTTTAGTGTTGGTGGCAACGCAGCAACAGCAAAACAGTTTTTTATGAGCGACACCACAAAAAATTTCTTTAGAGGGGCCTTATATTTTGATGCAACACCTAATGCCGATTCATTAAAACCTGTTCAGGATTTTCTTCAAAAAGACATAGATCACCTCATCAATACATTTACCTGGACAAATAAATAATAATCAAATTTAATATTCCAAAACATTTTTTAGCACCTAAACCCCTTGCATTCATTACTTTTGCAGCCTTATGATTTCTATTGATAATATTTTGATAAGTGATGGGGTTATTCAAGACCAGTTTGTTTGCGACCTTTCTAAATGCAAGGGGGCTTGTTGTGTTGATGGCGACGCCGGCGCCCCACTTGAAAATGATGAGCTGGATAAAATAAATGAAGTATATGAAGCCGTGCTTCCTTATTTAAATGAAATAAGTAAAAAAGAACTAGATCGTCAGGGAAGATATGTGTACGATAGAGCCTATGGGTGGGTAACACCTACCATCGAAAGCAAAGTATGTGTTTACGGAATACAGGATCAGGACGGGATTGTAAAATGTGGTATAGAACAGGCTTATATAGATAAAAAAATAACTTGGAAAAAACCAATTAGTTGCCACCTGTTTCCAATAATTACAAAGAATAGCAAAATTAGCCAAAACGTATATGTAAACTACGAACCCCGCGAAGATAATTGTAAAGCAGCCTGCACTTTTGGTAAAAAATTAAAAGTTCCGGTGTATATATTCTTAAAAGATGCCCTGATTCGAAAATTTGGAAAAAAATTCTATGCAGCTCTTTCTGCTACTGCAGAACATCTTAATAAAAAATAACTTTAAACTATTACTAATGAAATCTTTTAATAAAAATAGTTTGCAAAATTTTTATCTCACATTGCCTATTATTTATTGCCTACTACTGCTTACCTCTTGCTCGGTAAATAAGGCAAAAAATGACGAAAGTTTAAAAAAATATTTCGAAGAAAATAAAGTTGAAGGCTGCTTTACTTTACTTAATAATGCGGATGGTAAAGTAACAGTTTACAATATGAAATATGATACCATGCGCTTTTCACCAACAGCAACAAGTAACATTTTTTATTCTTTAGTGGGCCTACAAACTGGTATTATTACTGATGAAAAAATGGTAATTAAATGGGATGGGATAAAAAGATTTAACGAGGAATGGAATAAAGATATGGATATGGTGGAAGCTTTTAAAGTTAGCAGCGAGCCCTATTATCAAAACCTGGCAAAGAGATTAGGGAAAGACACTATGCAACAATGGATAGATAGTATTGGCTATGGTAATAAAAATATTAGTAGTCCAATAGATTCCTGCTGGCTAAATAATACATTAAAAATTTCTCCTGATGAACAACTAGGACTTGTTAAAAAATTATATTTTGATCAACTGCCATTTCGTAAAAGTGTGCAACAAATGGTAAGAGATTTAATGCTGCAGGAAAAAAATACAGCATATCAATTAAGCTATAAAACTGGCAGTGGTTTTAGCCAAGACGGAAATGCTATTGGATGGCTTGTTGGCTGGCTAGAAGAAAATAAACACGTTTACTTTTTTGTATCATTTATAAAATCACCTCTTGCCAACACCGATACAAAAAAGGTAAGTATTCAAATTACAAAATCAATACTTAAACAATACGGATTTTTTGAAGGGAAAAAGTAAATTAAAAAGCTTCTTTGCTTCTTAGATAAACATAAGGTTTTATTGTTATTTTTGTTCCATGCAATTTTATAGCGAATCCCTCACGTCATATAAACGTCTCAAAACAAGAGAAATTAAAATTGGAAACCTGTTATTAGGCAACAATCATCCTATTCGTATACAAACCATGACAACCACCGATACCATGGATACGATGGCAACTGTAGAGCAAACGATTCGCTGCATAAAAGCCGGAGCAGAGCTAGTGCGTATTACAGCCCCTTCAAAAAACGAAGCAGAAAATTTACAAAATATAAAAGATGCATTAAGAGCAAGAGGTTATGATACACCACTGGTTGCCGATATACATTTTACACCCAATGCTGCTGAAATAGCCGCAAAAATTGTAGAAAAAGTAAGGGTTAATCCTGGTAATTATGTAGATAAGAAAAAATTTGAACAACTTGAATATACCGATGCAGAATATGCAGAAGAAATTGAACGCATTAGAGATCGCTTTTCTCCACTTGTTGAAATTTGTAAATCACATGGTACCGCCATGCGCATTGGCACTAATCATGGTAGCTTAAGCGATAGAATAATGAGTCGGTATGGCGATACCGCCATAGGAATGGTAGAAAGTGCTATGGAATTTTTGAGAATAGCTAGAGCTACAGATTATCATAATATTATATTAAGTATGAAAAGCAGTAATCCGCAGGTGATGGTACAAGCTTATCGCTTACTCATAAATCATATGATGGAAGAATTTGGCGAAGCTTATCCATTGCATTTGGGTGTTACAGAAGCAGGAGATGGGGAGGATGGAAGAATAAAATCTGCTATCGGTATTGGCACTTTATTAGAAGATGGCATCGGTGATACTATACGTGTTTCTTTAACCGAAGATCCAGAACTGGAGATTCCGGTTTGTAAGGATATTGTAAAACGATACAGTAGAATACAAGACCCCACTTTAATGAAACATATAAATACGCCCGCTGATTTACAATTACCTTATTCTCCTTTTGAGTACAATCGACGAAATAGTTTTGAAATTAGTAATATTGGAGCTAAGCATGTTCCTGTAGTAATTGCAGATTTTAGTAAATTTAAAGTAATTACTCCACAAGATTTACAAGCAATTGGCTACACCTATGATAACCATACTGATAAATGGAATATTGGAGATGCTGCTGCAGATTATATTTTTTGTAATGACTTATTGAATTTTGAATTACCAGGCACATTAAAAATTATTCTAAAGCATCCAGCATGGTTATTGGCTACTGATAGGAGTACCTATTTCCCAATTTTAGATGCTGATCAATATTTAGACGAGAAGATAAATAAATCAACAACATTAAATTTTGTAATGATTGATTGTTTTTCCGATGGGCATCAAAAACAATCATTGGAAAAAATATTTTTAAAACTTAAAGAAGATAAAACTGCAGTACTTTGTTTAAGTAGCACAAATAAAAATGCCTTACAAAGAGTACGCAAGATG
The DNA here is from genome assembly GCA_945865645.1 of Chitinophaga pinensis. Classification (GTDB taxonomy): domain Bacteria; phylum Bacteroidota; class Bacteroidia; order Chitinophagales; family Chitinophagaceae; genus Ferruginibacter; species Ferruginibacter pinensis_B. The sequence goes on from CAMBEI010000030.1 coordinate 21,273, forward strand.
TTTGTTGCACTTATGCATAATCATATAAAAAATCCCGTTATTCTTATTGCTGATAGCACAGATATAACTTTAAACGAAAGTTTAATTCATTATGCTATAGAAACGGGAGGGTTGTTATTAGACGGGCTTGGAGATGGGGTTTGTTTTGGTCACTATTATGGTAATCAAAAAGTATCTCCAAAAATTAATTTTTTAAATTCAGTTGCATTTGGAATTTTACAAGCAACCCGTACAAGAATTTCTAAAACAGAATATATTAGTTGTCCTAGTTGTGGCCGTACCTTATTTGACTTGCAGGAAACAACTGCAAAAATTAGGGCAGTAACTAATCATTTAAAAGGGGTAAAAATTGCCATCATGGGATGTATTGTAAATGGCCCCGGTGAAATGGCCGACGCTGATTTTGGCTATGTAGGTAGTGGGCCAGGAAAAATAACTTTATATCGCGGTAAGGAAGTAGTTAAAAAAAATGTAGCTAGTGAAGTAGCTGTTGACGAATTAGTTACTTTATTAAAAGAAAGTAATGCCTGGGTAAACCCTACTACCTCTCATTAATTTATTAGGTAGCTTAACTTTTGCTTTATTTTAGTTATAAAATTTTAAATTAATATTGAGTAGCTATTTAGGTACCATTTTTTTCAAATCGGCATCACGCATACCACTTATCTTTGTTTGCTAATTTAGTTCAATGTATTATATCATTTACCCACTATTATATTTATTTTCACTACTACCTTTTTTTATTTTATATGGCATTAGTGATTTTTTTGCATTCCTTTTAAATAATATACTTAACTACAGAAAAGAGGTTGTACTAGGTAATTTAAAAATAGCTTTTCCTGAAAAAACGGATAAGGAAAGGAAGGAAATTGCTAAAAATTTTTATCAGTATTTTACGGATGCAATGGTAGAGAGCTTAAAAATGATATCTATTTCTAAAAAACAATTATTAAAACGAAGTAATGGAACATTTGATATTATTAATGATTTGATAGAAAAAGGCTACAATATTAATATAATGGCAGGACACCAATTTAATTGGGAATATGCTAATCTGCTATACTCCATTAAATTAAAAATTCCTTTTGTAGGTGTGTATATGCCCATTAAAAATAAAGCACTTAATAAAATATTTTTAAATTTTAGAAGCAAGTTTGGAACCGTTTTAATTAGTTCCCCAGCGTTTAAACATAAAATGCACGATATATTTAAAGGGCGCTATGCACTAGCATTGGCAGCTGATCAAAATCCGGGCTCCCCTACATCGGGTTATTGGTTAAATTTTTTTGCTAGACCTGTTCCTTTTATTACTGGTCCCGAAATAGGAGCGGTACGGAATAATGCGGCAGTAGTTTATGTAGGATTTAAAAAAGTAAAAAGAGGATATTATAATTTTAACATCACTTTATTAACAGAACAAAGTGGCCACACACAAAAAGGAGAGCTTACTGTTTTATATCGCGATATTTTAGAAAAAACAATTAGAGAAGATCCTGCTAATTATTTATGGAGCCATCGACGTTTTAAATTTGATTGGAAACCAGCTTATACAAGTTTGTGGATAGATAAAAAAATATAGGACTTAATTAAATTATTTAAGTCACAGATTTTAATACGCCACAGATTGCCTGGATTTAGACCGATTAGCCCGGATTGATTTCTTAATAATACGAAGCATATTTTTTATAAATAAAAAAGCGTTTAGCTATTCGCCTAAACGCTCAAATTAATTTACAGAAATTTTAACCTACAAGATTTTTTACAAACTCATCGATTTCATCAATACGATTGTAATTAACAGTATAGAAAATAAATTTTCCATCACGATCTGTATTTACAATACCCGCCTTACGCAAAATAGCAAGATGTTGCGATGCTACAGACTGCTCTAAACGTAAACGAACATAAATTTCTGTTACGCTAATCTTTTTTTCTTCCTCAATTAATTTTAATAATTGTTGACGAAGTTTGTGATTTAATGCCCGTAAAACTAATGCAGCTTTTTTAAGTGCATTATAATCTACGTTAATTGTTTGATTTTTAGCAGAACTAAATCCGCTCTGCTCTCGAGTTTGAGATGCTACCATGATAAGAATTAAATTTTAATTATATTTTAAAAATTGAACATAACAAAAATAGTAATAATTTGACAATCAACTATATAAATTAATTATTATATATTAATAAAAAAGTATTCTTAAAACTAATTTCGTGTAAGTCCTTGAAAATCTTTAATATAGACAGGTTCACTATAGGGGAGATCAGTAAACTTATTTTGTAAATAAAAACAATAAGACCTTCTATTTATCGATTCTGGTGTAATTAATACATCTAAAAAAATAGCATTTATTTGCTTGCAAATCATTTTCCACTTAGTAGAACCACTGCCAAAAAATAACACTTTATTTTTTGATAATATATCAGCAAAAGAATATTCATTCAAAACTAATGTCGAAGCGGAACTATGTAGCGTCAAATCTGTTTTATACATAGCTGTAAAAACTTCCATCCTACGTGCATCTATCATGGGGCAAAATAATAATGGCTCTCCCATATCCGGAAAAGCTTGCAATGCAGCGTCGGTTAATACTTCTAAAGTACTTATGGTAATTAAAGGTTTTTTTAATGCATAACATAAGCCCTTTGCACTAGCCATGCCAACCCTTAATCCCGTGTATGAACCTGGCCCCGAGGTAATCGCTACCGCATCCAAATCCTTTAAAAATAATCCACTCTCTCTTATTAATTTGGCTATAGCAGTTTGTAAAAAAGAGGCGTGCTCTTTTTGAGTTTCACTACTGAGTGTATGTAAAATATGACCGTCTTTTGCAAAACTTACATGTGCCTTTTCTGAAGCCGTATCTATATTTAATATAAAACTCATAAATTATTTTCTGCTACTTCTTTAACCAACAATGATGAAGGTTGATACCGCACATCTGAATCTTGTAATTTTTGTAATAATAATAAAATATTACAGGCGCCTATTAATTTTGCCCACTCAAAAGGGCCATGAGGATAGTTGGTACCCAGTTTCATAGCTATATCTATATCCGCTTTGCTACTTACATCATCTTCTATTGCAAAATAAGCTTCGTTTATAATCATAGCAATAATTCTTGCTGATACAAAACCTGGCTCATCTCTTACCACCTCAAGCTGTATACCAAGTAAATTAAAAATAGACTTAATATCATCCCCCACTACACCTGCAACTTCCCAAACCGAACGTTTTAAAAAGCTTTCCCATCCATTTATTCGATACACATTTAAAGGCATTCCTAAATCAACTAAAGTTTCCGCAACCGAATGTATAAATACCGGTTTTTGTAAAGTTTTAAAGTCAACTTGGCTATTATCATCTTTTAAACTAAAAAAAACGTCTGCATTTTTATATTGATAAAATGAGGAGGCATCAGTAACTCTCTGCCAATCAACAGCAGGCCTTAACCCGGTTAATTCATTCCATTGTTCATCAGAAGCAGCTACTACAATAAGCATAATAATTTTTTACAAAAATAGGTGGTTGATAAAAGATATATTTGTAATTATGTAAATAAACTAAAAAAAATGATGAAAACAATAATTAACACACCTAATGCACCGGCGCCAATTGGCCCATATAATCAGGCAGTAATGAGCGATAATATGCTTTTTATTTCAGGTCAAATTGCTTTAAACCCCCAATCAGGGAGTTTGGAAAATACCAATATTGCCAACGAAACTAATCAAGTAATGAAAAACCTGAATGCCATACTTACGCATGCAGGCATGCAATTTAGTGATGTGGTTAAAACAACCATTTTTTTAAGCGATATGTCTTTTTTTGATAATGTAAATGAAATTTATGATAGTTATTTTATTGCCGATTACCCGGCTAGAGAAACGGTTGCAGTTAAAGGCCTGCCTAAAAATGTTAATGTAGAAATTAGTATGATTGCTATAAAATGAGTACAGAAAAATTAGTAATATTAACGGCTAAAGTTCATCATGTATTAATTGAAACTTTACAAAAAAAAGAATTTACAGTAATGTATCTTCCTGAAATAACTTATGATGAGTTAGCTATACTTATACAAGAGGCCGAAGGAATTATTGTAACTACCAGATTAAAAATTGATAAGCCAATTTTAGATAAAGCCAATAAATTAAAATGGATTGGCAGGCTAGGTAGTGGAATGGAATTAATTGATGTGCCATATGCACAAACTAAAGGAATAAAATGCGTGAGTAGTCCCGAAGGTAATCGAAATTCCGTAGCAGAACATGCGCTAGGTATGCTATTAAATCTGCAGCATAAAATTAGTAGCAGCTTTATAGAAATAAAAACAGGAAAATGGATTCGTGAACAAAACAGGGGCGCCGAGCTAACAGGTAAAACAGTTGGTATTATTGGTTATGGCAACACCGGCGCTAGCTTTGCAAAACTTTTAGCTTCATTTAATGTTACTGTTTTAGCCAATGATGTTTATAAACATGCCTTTGCTAATACTTATATTAAAGAAGCAAACCTAGATCAAATTTGTAAATATGCCGATGTGATTAGCTTTCATGTTCCATTAACATACGAAACCAAGTATATGGCTAATGATTCCTTTTTTAAATCACTACAGCGAAAACCATATATTATTAATACATCCAGGGGGGCTGTTGTGCAAACGGAAGCATTAATTAACGCATTAAAACAAAACAGTATTGCCGGAGCTGCGCTAGATGTGTTAGAAAATGAGCAATTACAAAGTTTTTCCGACATAGAAAAAGAAGAAATGAATTTTCTTACTAATCAGTCTAATGTATTATTAACACCTCATATAGCAGGATATTCAATCCAAGCTTTTTATAAAATGAGCACCGTAATTATAGAAAAGCTAGAAATATAATTTTTTTACTATTTTTGTGTTAGATGCAACGCCTTAGGCTACCTGGGGCGTTGTATTTTTTTTGACTTGTTTAAACTGAATTTTATGACCCCAACTAATTATGTAACCGCCGATACGTTTCAAAGATTAAAGGAAGAACTGCAACATATGAAAGGGGTTTTAAGGCCCGCAGCTAGTCATGCTATAGCAGAAGCAAGGGAAAAGGGCGATTTAAAAGAAAATGCAGAATATGACGCCGCTAAAGAAGCCCAGGGCATGCTTGAAGCAAAAATAAAATACCTAGAAGGTGTTATTGCTAACGCACGTATTTTAGATGAAAGTAATATTGATACCAGCAAGGTTTCTATACTTACCAAGGTTACCCTAACCAATATGAATACAAAAAAACAAGTAACCTATAAAATTGTTTCAGAAAGCGAAGCCAATTTAAAAGAAGGGAAAATTTCTGTTACCTCTCCTATAGGAAATAGCTTGTTAGGAAAAGTTATTGGCAACGAAGTGGATGTAATTGTACCAGCAGGCGTAATGAAATTTAAAATTGAAAAAATTGAATTGTAATTAATAATAAAAATTTAACTCATTCAAATTAGAATGGGTTTTTTTGTGTCGTATATTTATTAAAATATTCTTTATGTCTGTGTTTACAAAAATTATAAATGGCGATATTCCTTCGCATAAAGTAGCTGAAAACGAAAAGTTTGTTGCTTTTTTGGATATAGAGCCATTGGTTACTGGCCATGTATTAGTGGTACCTAAAATTGAAATAAATAAAATATTTGATCTGCCCGATAATTACCTTGCCGAAATGCTTGTATTTGCAAAACCTATTGCAAATGCTATTGAAAAATCCTTTGATTGTAAAAGATGCGGCATTAGTGTTATTGGTCTTGAAGTGCCACATGCCCATATGCATCTAATTCCTATAAACTCGGCAAATGATTTAAATTTTACAAGAGCTCCACATAATCCATCGCCTGATGAACTTCAAACTGCATTAGATAAGATATTGAAAAATTTATAGCTTATTTTATCTGTAATCTAAATCCAACACCATGTATGGGGTCTAATAAAATGTTGCGATCTTCTTTAAAATATTTTCTCAGTATTTGTGATAAATACATCCATGCTACGTCCTAAAAAATAATCATCTTTTCCCCACACCTGCAATAATACTTCTTCTCTTTTTAATACTTTATTTTCGTGTTGAGCAAAAAAAACGTACTAAATCCGATTCTTTCTGAGTAAGGGAGATCTCTTCCTCGCCATTATAAATCTTTAATTCGGGTACTACAAATTTTAATTTACCCAATAAGTAAACTTCTTTTGTATCAGCTTGTAATTTTTTGGTACGCCTAAAAAAAACGTCCATTCTTAAAATTAATTCTTCTATGCTAAAAGGGTTGGTTATATAATCAGGGTTAAGTATAATGATGCGGGGTTTATTTTTTTATTTTACTGGGATTTTTTGTCAAAAAATCTTTCCATCCGGTTACTTTTTCACCTATACCGACCAATGATGTTTTTTGCTGATAGTAATGACAAACAGCTACAGCCAGTGCATCTGATGCATCATTATGTTTTGGATCTTCTGTAAATGATAAAATTTGTTGTAGCATTTTAAGTACCTGCTCTTTGGTTGCATTACCATTTCCAGTAATGGATTGTTTTATTTTTTTTGGGGCATACTCAGTTACATCCAAATCATGACGCATAGCTGCAGCAATAGCCACACCTTGTGCCCTACCTAATTTTAGCATACTTTGTACATTCTTTCCAAAAAAAGGAGCTTCAATAGCAAAGCTATCAGGTTTATATTTGGTGATAAGACCACTTACGGTATTAAAAATAAGCTGTAGTTTTTTATAGCTGTCTTTAACTTTACCGGGTTGTAACACGCCCATCTCTAGTAAATAAATTTTATTATTTTCTACTTTTACTAACCCATATCCCATAATAATGGTACCCGGATCGATCCCTAAAATAATACTTGATTTTTTATGCAAAGTGTTTATAATTTTTTCAACCTTTATAATTGAACTAACATTGTGTATTGAACAAAAGTATTAAAATATTTATCAAATGGGCTGTTGGGCCTTTGCTGGCTATCTGGCTATTCTATTCATTATACCAGCAGGTAATAGCACAACCCAATATAGAAGACTCTCTTAAACTAATAAAAACGATGCCCTTGGGCACACATGCTATTAAATTTTGGGTGGTTATTGCATTTGTTTTTGTAAACTGGGCGCTCGAAGCACGTAAATGGCAGTTATTAATGGGGCCTATTCAACCAATAAATTTTACTACAGCGTTCAAATCTGTTTTATGTGGTGTTACCTTTTCTCTTAACACGCCCAACCGCATTGGCGAATATGCCGGTCGTGTTCTTTTTGTACAAGAAGGGAACCGAATTAAAGCCATTGCCCTTTCTATTGTTGGGGGCACGGCTCAACTAATAATAACCATGCTCATGGGTTGCTTTGGGTTAATCTATTTTTTAATTACTATGCAACCATCAAAACCATTAATGGGGCTATCGTCCATTTGGGTAAACCTAATTTTATATGGCAGTATTGCAATTACCCT
>CAMBEI010000031.1 GCA_945865645.1 Chitinophaga pinensis
GTTGTTTTATTTAATAATTCATCTGCAGGCACTACATAATTTACCAATCCATATTGCATTGCAGTAGGGGCATCAATCATATTGGCACTCAATAGCATTTCAATAGCTCGTCCCTTGCCAATTAGTTGTGTTAATCGTTGAGTGCCGCCATAACCTGGTATTAAACCTAGGTTCACTTCTGGCTGTCCAAATTTTGCGTTATCGCTACAAAGTCTAAAATGACAAGCCATGGCAAGTTCGCAACCACCGCCTAGTGCAAATCCATTAACAGCGGCGATAATAGGTTTTGGTGCGTTTTCAATTTTTGTAAACACCAGTTCTTGTCCCTTTTGAGCTAAAGATTTACCTCCGTCAACATCAAGGGTTAAAAATTCGGTAATATCCGCACCTGCAACAAATGCCTTTGTGCCGGCTCCAGTAATAATAGCCGATTGTATTTTAGTATTATTATACACTTCATCAATGGCTTTTGATAATTCTTCAATAACCGTTTTGTTCAGTGCATTTAATTTGTCGGGCCGGTTGATGGTGATGGTGAAGATGCCATTCTCTAAATTTGTTATAATGGTAGTATACATAAATAAAAATACTTTTTGATATACAAATTAAAAATTTCTGTTTTCTTTTACCCAGGCTTTTATATAATCTGCAATTTCGGATGTGGTGGCACCGGGGGCAAATAATTTTCCTACTCCTAACTTATTTAACTTTTCCATGTCTTCTTCCGGAATAATGCCACCGCCAGTAAGCAGTACATCATTCATTTCTTTTTCCTTCATCATCTTTACAATTTTTGGAAAAACAGTATTGTGTGCACCACTCAAGATGCTTACACCAATAGCATCTACATCTTCCTGCAATGCTGCATTAACTACCATTTCGGGGGTTTGGCGCAGGCCAGTGTAAATTACTTCCATACCCGCATCACGCAGGGCAGTTGCAATAACTTTTGCGCCACGATCGTGACCGTCTAATCCAACTTTGGCTACCAAAACACGTACAGGTCTTTTCATAAAAAAGCAACTTGAATAACAAAAATAACGAATATTGCTGGTTGAATCCGTATTTACAAATTTGTTGGTAGCAGAGCTATATGCATTGTGTATTAAAAAACTTAAGCGTTGCCTGATTGTAATCGCTGTAGATCTGGTAGTCAGAAACAGAAAGGTCGATCTGCTCAATAACATTCAATTTTTGTAACACAGTTAAACTATTAAATTTGGAAAAAGCAGTATAGTTTGTTGTATAGGCGTTTACCATAGCATTCGAAAACCCAATAAAGTAATTCCTATTGTTAAGATAACCTTTAGATTTCAGTTCATTAAAAATGGCAGTAGATTTTGGAATGGTAATATCTCCTCTTCTTGCAAAGCGCTCGGCATATAAAAGTGCATGTACCTTTATAAAATATTTACTGCAAACACCCCAGCTGCTAATTATTTGTGAATTGAATAATGGCGTCGCATTTTCTATTGCGACTACATTTTCGTTTTTATTATAGCAGGTCATAAAACTTACAAACACTATAGCCAGAAGTAGTATTTGTATTTTGTAAATTTTAGGACAGACAATTTTTATTTTTTCAGATTTAAAACAATGAAAAATTTATCAATGCATTATCTATTCTACTTATTGTTTCAGTATTGCCAATGTACTCTGCTATTACAAAAACACCAGGCCCTATTTTTGAGCCAACTAGTATAATCCGAAATATCATTTGTAATTCGCCAATTTTAATATTTTTTTCTGTTGCTAAGGCTTTAAATTCACCTTCTATCAAATTCAAATTCCAATCAGAAATGCCATTGTATTTAGAGGTTAATTCTTTAAAAAAATCATGCTTGGCGTCATCCCATTTTGATTTTATAGATTCTTCGTCATATACAATGGGGGGTTGATAAAAGAAAACGGCTTGGTCAAAAAAATCAGTTAGTAATACACAGCGTTCTTTTACTAGATCAAGTATTTTTTTAAAATGAGCATCATCATTAATTTTTACATTTTTTGATACAAATAGTTCTTTTACTCTTTGCTGATAATTACTAACAGGTAATTTCTTTATCCATTCATGATTAAACCACTTTGCTTTTTCGTAATCAAATTTAGCACCAGCAGTATGCACCCGTTCTATACTAAAATTTTCTATTAATTCTTCTATACTATATATTTCCTGTTCTGTTCCATCATTCCATCCGAGTAGGGCAAGTAGGTTTATAAAAGCTTCGGGTAAAAATCCTTTTTCTTTAAACCCGTCGGTAAATTCATTTGTTTTTAGATTTTTTTCTGCAGTAGTCTGTGGCCAGTTAATTGCAAATACCGGAAACCCATATTTTACCCCATCACGTTTACTTAGCTTTCCACTAGGTCCCATTATCAGTGGAAGGTGCGCCCATTGAGGCATATGCTCCAATCCAAAAAGATATTTCCAAAGTAGTATATGCACAGGCGCGCTGCTCAGCCATTCTTCTCCACGAAAAGCATGGGTTATTTCCATCAGGAAATCATCTACCACAACTGCCAGGTGATAGGTGGGCATGCCATCTGCTTTCAGCAAAACTTTATCATCAACCAGGGATGAGTTAAAACTTACTTCATCATGTATCATATCTGTAAAGGATATGGTTTCCTCAGCAGGCATTTTTATACGAACAACATGACGTGTATTTTCATCTAGTATTTTTTTTACTTCATCAGCAGATAGGGTTAAAGAATTTCTCATTTGCATTCTTACCTTGCCATCATACTGTGGCAAAGGGTTATCTACAGTTTTAAAATCAATCCTCATTTGTTCTAACTCATTAGGTGTATCAAAAGCATAATAAGCAAATCCGTCTTTAATTAATTGCTCAGCATATTGCTTGTATAAATGTTTTCTTTCGCTTTGACGATATGGCGCGTGTGGGCCACCATTAATAGTACTTTCATTTGGCATTAACCCGCACCATTTTAAGCAATCAAAAATATATTGTTCTGCACCAGGTACAAAACGAGTTTGGTCAGTATCTTCAATACGTACAATAAAATCGCCACCATTTTTTTTTGCAAATAAATAGTTATATAACACAGTACGAACGCCACCTATATGAAGTCCGCCGGTTGGGCTTGGAGCAAATCGAACTCTTACTTTACTCATAATAGTGCAAATATAAGTTGAGATCAGGCTTTAAAAATAGGGATAAATGGAAACGGACAAAAATTTTCTATTAGAGACTGTTTTATTATTATAATTTTATTATACAAGCTATAAAATGGTTAAATTCAGTATAAAAAATTAATTTGCCTTATGTTTTACATTTCAAAAATGCCCAAATGGGTAGGTAAATTGTTTCCGGGAAGTATTTGGGAATTGCCTCAAGAAAAAAAAACCATTTTTTTAACTTTTGATGATGGACCGCATCCCCTGATTACACCATTTGTGTTGGATGAATTGCGTAGATATAATGCCGAAGCCACTTTCTTTTGTATTGGTAAAAATGTTGTAGAAAATCCGATTGTATTTAATATAATTATAAAAGAGGGGCATGCTATTGGCAATCACACATACAACCATTTGGATGGATGGAAAACTGACAAGACTAGGTATTTGCAAAATATTTTAAAAGCCAAAAAGTACATCAACTCTAATTTATTTCGGCCACCATATGGAAGAATAACGAGGATCCAGAAAAATGATTTAAAAATGCTGAATGAGCCTTTTAAAATAGTTATGTGGAGTGTATTAAGTTGCGATTTTGATAAAAACATCTCGCCAGAGCAATGTTGTAAAATAGTTTTAAAAAATACTAACAATGGCTCTTTAATTGTATTTCATGATAGTGAGAAGGCAAATGAAAGAATGCGATATGCTTTACCAATTGTATTAAAATATTTTTCAGAAAGAGGGTATTTATTTAAAAAAATATCGCTTGAAACTTAAAAGTATATTGAATAAATATTGACAAAAAAATGGGCCTGGGTAGAAACCCTGGCCCGTTTTAATCCGTACCCTATGAAAACTAGGCTAAAAGTATATTTTTTTTGTTAAATTAACAATTAAAAATTTACTCTGTAGAAATCGTTATGATATATTTTATTCCATTAATATAAATTACTTATTAATTACATTATGATTGCTGAAGATTAACAATAACTTTTAGGCAATATTATAGCTTAATTAGACTGATTGTATTTATTTTATTGTATATAAAATATGACGAAGATTACGTTTATAGCAATAAAGTACAAATGTAGGTTAAACAGCTGTTAAATTATTTTTAAGCATTTTTGCATTTCAAACTAAAATATAATGATTGATACACATTGTCATTTATATCTGGATGAATTTAAAACAGATATTGAGGAAGTGATTGCGAGAGCTCAATTAGCAGGGGTTCATAAATTTTATTTGCCAGCTATTGATAGTGCTGAAATTGAGCATCTATTATCGTTAGAAGCTCGTTTCCCTTCTTCATGTTATGCTATGATGGGATTACATCCTTGTTCGGTTAAAGAAAATTATTTACAAGAGCTTGCAATTGTTAAAGCTTGGCTTACTAAAAGAAAATTTGTTGCAGTAGGAGAAATAGGGCTCGATTTTTACTGGGATAAAACCTTTGCACTGCAGCAATATGAGGCTTTTAAAACTCAGATAGAATTATCCATAAAATATAATTTACCTATTGTAATACATTCTAGAAATGCAATGCAAGAAACTATTGATGTAGTTAAAGAGTTTGTGTCAGTTGGAGTTAGGGGTATTTTTCATTGCTTTGGGGGGACGCTTAAAAATGCAAATGAAATTATTGATGCAGGATTTTATTTGGGAATAGGAGGGGTACTTACTTATAAAAAATCGGGACTAGCCGAAGTCCTTGAACACATCGATTTAAAATATATGGTATTAGAAACAGATGCACCTTATTTAACCCCAGTACCTTTTAGAGGAAATCGAAACGAAAGTGGTTATTTAAAATACATTGTTGAGGAGCTGGCGTTAATAAAAAACATTTCTACCCAAGAGGTAATTGCAATTACAACTGCAAATGCTGAAAAAATATTCGGCATATAGTTATTGAAACTGTATTTTTACCCTCCGGTTAAAATGGAGACTTGTCCGAGTGGCTGAAGGAGCACGCTTGGAAAGCGTGTGTAGGGGGAACTCTACCGAGGGTTCGAATCCCTCAGTCTCCGCTGATTATAGTGTCCGTCGTCAAAACAATGTAGACTTTTGGTCATAGAGAGTTTCGTTGTTTAAAAATATTTTTTTTCTTTTAAAAATAATTGTCGACGTCTTTTTAAGGACTCTTTTTTAATGATTTCTCTTTGCTTGAATATTTGTTCTGTTCTATGACTGTAAAGTGTCTGTAAGTTTCTATTGTTTCCTATTCTAAAGTCAACTCAAATGTTGTATTTGCTTTATTATTTAACACCAATGCTGTGTAAATCGTCTGCAGAAAGTGGACTAAAATTGGTCTAATTTAATAGAGGGTTTCCATCATTAATTATTAAAACAAAAATGACATGGAACAAAGCGGTAATTTCTAATACAGAATGAATATCCAGAAAGTAGCTGGCGATTGGAATAAAGAATAATGAAGAAGCAAATCCTCCAACTGTTTCAAGGATTTCGGCAAGTAGTGCCAATAGAATAAAAAAGAGCCAGTCTTCACTTTTATTTGTTTAATGGTTCTTGCTATCGCAGGCAAAAGGCTTGACTACTTCAGAATTTATGAAAAAATCTGTGTAATCGATGCTGTAAATTTCAGATCGTATTTACTGTTATTTATAATTAAAAAATATTGGAAAAACAAAGGTTACGAGTATGGTCCATAAGCTATAAATTGGTATAAAGAAAGCGATGCTTTTTTCCACTTGCTCTATTTCATTTTCGTTTTTAATGGATTTAAATAGTTTATAAGTAACAAGGAGGAGGTTTGTTAGAATTACAATATTTCCACCTAATACGGCAATTCTATTAGGGGTTATTCCCCATTCTGAAATTCGAAAAACTATGGCAGATAATGCAATTCCATTTACAATAATTGTAACGATTGAAAGTGCAAATAGTATAATAACTCCAATTTTGTTGTCTGAGTTTCTAGCGGTTTCGGCAATTGAGAACAAAATAATTGCCATTACTCCAATGAGTAACAAATTAAAAATAAGCAGAAAATCCCTGTCGTTATATGGGTCTTTTCCAGAATAAATAATTGCGATCAGATAAACAACAAGTGTTATTAGTACTAGGGGGGAAAAAACTTTAGCGATAATCGGGGGAACTTTGTTAACCAAGCGCGGGTTTGTTCGTACTAAGTAAGTGGCTATAATTGGGGATGCGGCTAAGCCTATAATGCCAATATATTTAAAATAGAATTCCTCAATTGGAATAACTAGTGAAAATAAACCTATTGTAATTCCACTTAAAAGTATGCCTGCAATAAGAATAATTGTAGTCATAACAATTAAGTCTCCATTGTATCTTAAAAAGTCGAGTCGTGTATTAAAATCATTTATTTTTTTACCAACGAATATAAATCCTAATATAGTCCATAAAAATATAGGAAGATGAATACAAGCTAATATCAATGTGTCACTATTGTTTTTGTTTGGAAGAATGTTTATGTAGATCACTGATAATAAAAGAGCTATTGAAACTAACACAAGATGCTTTCTTTGTATTTTTTGTTTCCAAGCAAAATAAGCAGACAACAAAGGGAAAATAATAAATGCAGTGTTTCTAGGATAAAAGAAGTTAGTACTTACTGTTGTAAAATGAGGTATTTTTGCTATTAAACCTGCTATTAAGCTCAATGTAATTACAAATAATAATTCATTTTTTGTTCCCCAATAAATTTCTTCATTTTCAAAATTCAGGCGTTCGTTCCAAATTTGCGCAATTTGATTTTCTTTAATATCAGTATAAATATAATTGAATTCTTTTTTGAAATTTATTTTGTTATCTCTATATAATTTTTCAAGATATTTAGGATTGTTTATGTTATTAATGATATCTTCTTTCATATTGTAGATTGTTTAACTTATGCATAGCTATCCGGATTTTAAAGTGCTAAGTCAGTTGTTGCTACAGCTATAATTTTTCCATTTACATAAACAGGAACTGATCGTGTTTTCATCCATATATTTCCTCCACCAGCATCAAAATAAGGAGCTGTCCAAATTGACTTTCCGCCATCAATAGGTTGACGAAGCCATAATTGATTATTAATATGGTAAGAAGTATCTGCCAACAAATTTATTTGAGCAAGGGTGTTATTTACTCGGTACCAATAAGGGCTAAATATAGCTACTCTTAGCGTATCTAATAAGGTAACTGTAGATCCAAAAAAAGATGTAGAATTAGAGAGCATATAATCTTTTACTCTGCCAGAAAGATCAGTTGTAGTAGGTGGATTTAAAACAAGTTTAGAAACAAATGCATCAAGTGCAATTTCAACTGTTTGTTCAGCGGTTAAAGTAGTTTCTTTTTTACAAGAAGTAGCTGTAATTATAAATATAACTGCTAGCAAAGATCCAAAAATTAGGTTATTTTTTTTCATATTAAGAATTAATTTTATCTGTTTTGTGGTTATTTAATCTCTTGCCTGTAAGGTTTTGCAGCTACCAGAAGGGCGGGACTTTTACCACAAAACTTGATTTGCTACTCAAAAGTATTAAATTATTTCAATATTTGTTAGAAAAAAATCCATCACTTTTATTTTATCTTTATAATACTTTGTAAATAAAAACAAAAGCCTTTACCATAATTCCATGCGATCAATTCCTCTTATTACTAAAAAAATAGTTTTTAATATTTAATACATCCTACCGCTTGTGACTTTTATCGGTTGTGCGTCTTCTGATTATTTTGTAAAGCATTATATTTATATGATCTATTGAAATACATAATTTTTATACTAACCCTATTGCTTTATGCTTCTTGTACCGAGGATACAAGAAAAGCTAAAAAGGCAACCTATATTTCACCTTCCATTAATTACAAAGGAAAGTTTCGCCAAGGCCACATGCGAAAATCAGTAAGCACGAATAAAAATGCAGTTAAAAATCAAGCTAAATCTAGATATTACTACAAGACAAAAGGAAAGTATATGAGAAAGAGATAAAGTTTTTTTCTTTTTTCATATTTATTTTTTTTATTCTAATATTTTTTCCATCTGCGTACTTCTAGATCCTTTTATTAAAATATTAGACGCATTAAAATTTTGATTATTAAACCATTTTTTTGCCTGTTTTGAACTCTCGAAGTATAAAAAACTATGTGATGCTTTATTAAAATCACCGCCAACTAAAACTACATTTTTCCATTTGTACTTGTTTATTAACTCAATTAAATGTTGATGCTCTTGATGGCTTTCGGCACCTAGTTCCATCATAGCGCCAAGGAGGAGTACCTTATTCTCTCCGCTCATTTTTGCAAAATTTTCTATGGCCGCTTGCATGCTTGATGGATTAGCATTATAAGCGTCTAAAATTATTTTATTACCATTCTTTTCAATTAACTGCGAGCGGTTGTTTGAGGGAATGTAATTTTCTAAAGCCCATTTTATTTTTTCATCTGGCACATTAAAATATTTTCCAATAGTAACAGCCAATAATATATTAGGCAAATTATACTCCCCAACTAAATTTGTTTTTATATAATCAATAGAACTTCCCGTATGTATAGTAACCTCTAATAATCCGGTACTGTTTTTTATGCTACCAGTTAATCCAGCATTATGGGTTCCATAAGTTATACAATTGGTTAACCTCTTACTCATTTCCTGTAAATAATTATAATCTCGCATTACAAAAGCAGTGCCTTTATGCAGCCTTAAATAATCAAATAATTCACCTTTTCCTTTACGTATTCCTTCTTCGCTGCCAAAGCCCTCTAAATGTGCTTTGCCGCAATTTGTAATCACACCATACGTGGGCATGGTATAAACGCAGTATGCCGCTATTTCGTTTTGATGATTGGCACCCATTTCGATAATAGCCATTTCGGCATCATGTTTTATTTTTAAAAGAGTTAGCGGTATACCAATATGATTATTAAAATTGCCTTCAGTAGTATAGGTTTTAAAACTTGTTGATAAAACTGCATTAATTAATTCCTTTGATGTGGTTTTACCATTGCTACCCGTGATGGCAATAAACGGTATTTGTTTTTCAGTACTTGATAAAATAAATTGCCTGCGATGGTGATGCGCTAAATTTTGTAATGTTTTTAAAACATCATCAACCTGTATAATCCTATCGTTAGGCGTACATGTAGCTTCATCAACAATAGCATAGGCGGCACCTTTGGATAATGCTTCTTCGGCAAATTGATTGCCATTAAAATTAGTCCCTTGTAAGGCAAAAAATAAATCAGCTTCTTTTATTTTTCTGCTATCTGTTTGTATAGATGGGAACTGCAGGAAAATTTTATATAATTCTGTTATTTTCATTTATCAAAATTAAAGGAGAACCTTTAAATAAAATAAATAAAAAACCTCCTGTTAAATCAGGAGGTTTTTTATTTATTTGCAAATAAGAATTATTTCTTTTTCTTACTGGAGTTTTGTTTACGCTTACCAAAAATATTACCTTCTTTAAATCCAGGCCCTTCAGGCGGGCCTAAATAAGTTTGGGCACAACGAAATCCAATAGTGCTTGCAGATTGATCTTCCTGCATAAATCTGCGACTTCCTGGCGATAGCCAATAAGGCCTATCGTTCCAGCTACCTCCTTTAATAACTCTTGATTCGTCATTAATTAAAGAAGTTATACTATATCCATAAGAAACCCCACTTGTAGAATCACCATCAAGATAGTTGATAACATTATTTTTTTGATAATTGGATCTATTTTGAACTTCTTCATCAGATATGTCAGATTTTTTTAAACGCCCCATACTATCTCTTTCATAATCTCCGCTAGCATTCTTGTAATATTTTTGAAACTTATTACCTCTAAAGTAGTTGAAATCTTGGCCATCAGATGGTGTCATTGGTCTGTATACATCACCAACCCACTCACTAACATTACCACTCATATTATATAAGCCAAAGGCGTTTGGATAAAATGATTTGATATTACCAGGTATTGCTGCACGGTCATTTAAACCACCTGCTATTCCCATATTATCTCCACTACCCCGTTTAAAGTTGGCTAAAAACTTGCCTTGCCAGCTTCCTCGGCGATTATCACGCAATCCGTTTGAATTGATGCTCCAAGAATATATTTGTTGGCTCGAAAATAATTCCTCGCCACTTGTTTTTTCAGACTTGCGCGGGTTAGGGTTTTGATCTAACATGCCATAAGCAGCATATTCCCACTCGGCTTCGGTAGGAAGGCGATAACCCATATTCAATATACCATCAGCCAAAAATACGGTAGCGCGAGGCTTTCCATTTATATCTTTTAAATCAGATTTTTTTGGCTTATTTCTTCCCTGAATTAAATCGGGAGCCATTAAGTAAGTTTCTGTATTAAATGAACCGTCGGCACCACCTCCTTTCATTTCGCGTTTGATGGCATCTTTTTTTAAATAACCTTTGTTTTGTAGGGTTAATTCATTTACCCTGTCTGATCTCCAAATACAAAAATCGTGTGCCTGGCGCCAACTTACACCAACTACGGGGTAATAATTATAAGAAGGAAATCGAAAGTAATACTCTACATAAGGCTCGTTATAAGCAAGCTCTTCGCGCCATACCAAAGTGTCGGGTAGGGCTTTATTAAGAATCGCGGTATCCCCCGAAAAGGTGTTCTCAAGCCAATATAGATATTCACGATAGTGAACATTAGCCACTTCAGTTTCGTCAATAAAAAAGGAAGGAACGGTAATACGGCGAGGCGCATTGTTCCAGTCGCCCATAATATCTTCGTCCTTGGCACCCATTACAAATGAACCACCTTGTACAAATACCAAACCTGGCCCAGCTTTTGGATATTTTACTTTGGCAACATGGAAATTACCCATCTTTTTATCATCGTAGTTCCAGCCTGTAACTGAAGACTTGCTTTGTTTTTTGCCAAAAATACCACCTTGTTTACAAGCGCTTAAAGAAATTGCTGCAATTATAAGAATCATTGCGTGTTTACCAGAAATTAGTTTAATCATGTGCATTCGTTTGTAATATGGATTAACGAAAGGTTTTTTTATTTATTGTATATGTGGCTGCGAATATAAAGACTTTACCTGAATTTCAAATATTTATAAGTATATTTTATCGTTAAAACTATGTTAGCGTCTAATTCTTATAATTATCAATGTTAATTATAATGTGTTTAAGGGTGTAAAAACGATTTTTTTTATTAAAGCAAATGTGCCGCTCGTTTTTTTACTAAAATACCGTGCATATCCTTTATTAAAAATACGATTACTTAATTATATGTTTATTTTTTAAAACTGTTCTGGTCATTTTTTTTATAAAAAAATGTAAATCTGATTTTTTTTGTAAAAAGTTGTATTTCATTGAATTATTACAATAAAAATCATCCCAACCTCGTTATTAACCATATAAGACAGAATTATTGACAATTTTAGGGGTTTAAGTACGTCTAATTAACAAAAAAAATGAATTTGTAGCATTGTTCTGAATAAAAAACCCATTATCTTTGAAAAAGTCCTTTTTTATTTTTTAACAAGATTTTATAATTTATTTGTTCTTTAAAATAAAACTATTATTTTTACAACTGATTATAACCATTAAACTTAACGCTTATAGAGGTAAGTCTACCTAACCAAGACAAATCAAAACGTATGAAAAAAGTAACTTTGAAACTAACTGCCTTAGTTATGTTACTGGGAGGAACAATAACTGTATCTTTTGCCCAGAACAAAATAAACGTTGTAACATCTGCTGTTCCGTTTTTACGTATTTCACCTGATGCACGCAGCGGCGGTATGGGAGATGTAGGTATAGCAACTGCACCTGATGCTAACGCAGCTTTTGCAAACATAGCTAGAACACCTTGGGCCACAAGTAAAATGGGCGTAGCCATTAATTATACTCCATGGTTAAGAGACTTAGGGGTTACAGATGTTTTTTTAGCATCTCTAGCTGGATATTATAAACTTGATGATCAGCAAGCGCTATCTTTTGGGTTAAGATATTTTAAGTTAGGTAGCATTCAGTTTACTGATGCATTAGGAAATGATTTGGAGCAATATAATCCAAAAGAGTTTGCTTTTGATTTAGGGTATTCTAGAAAATTATCAGATAAATTAGGTTTAGGTATAGCTATAAGATATATCAATTCTAATTTAGCTAGTGGTAATTATGGTGGACAAAATTATAAAGCTGGTTCTTCAGTAGCCGGTGATGTACATTTATATCATCATGGTGCAAAAGCAAATGGCGAAGGATTCAACTGGGGTTTAACACTTAGTAACTTAGGTTCTAAAATAGCTTACTCAAGCGACGCTACTCAAAAAGATTATATACCAGCTAACCTTGGTTTTGGCTTGGCTTATACAAAAGTATTTGATGAGGCTAACAAAATTACATTTGCAGTTGATCTTAATAAATTATTAGTTCCTACTCCTCCAGTTTTAACTGGTTCTAACGCAGGCGCTGATTCTGCAGCTGTAGTTAAATATCGCGATTATAGCGTTGCTAGTAGCTGGCTTAAGTCTTTTAGTGGTGGTGCAAGCGACGAAATTCAAGAAGTAAATATTGCTGTTGGAGCTGAGTACTGGTACAACAACCAATTTGGTTTCCGCGCAGGTTATTTTTACGAAAATCCAAATAAAGGTAATAGAAAATATTTTACAGCAGGAGCAGGTATTAAATATAGTGTTGCATCTTTAAACTTCTCTTATGTTTTTCCTACAGGAAGTGGTACAAGCCGCATTCCTTTATCTAATACGTATCGTTTTGGTTTAGTATTTGATATGGCAGGAGGAAAATAATATATTTCTTTTCATGTAAAAAAGCGTTGAGCCTATGGCCCAACGCTTTTTTACATTTAGATTCATTCAAAATTCGGATATTTACATAATAAAATAAATAATGTCATATAGAATAGGATCAGGTGTAGATTATCATCAGTTAATAGCAGGAAGAGATTTATGGATAGGAGGAGTTAAAATACCACACCATAAAGGGGCACTAGGGCATAGTGATGCAGATGTATTGTTACATGCTATTTGCGATGCCATGCTAGGCGCTTTGGCACTTGGTGATATTGGGGTTCATTTTCCGGATACTGATCATTCTTTTAAAGATATTGACAGCAAAATTTTATTAGAAAAATGCGCTGAGCTTATAGATGCAAAAGGGTACAAGGTAATTAATATTGATAGCACACTCTGTTTGCAATCTCCAAAAATAAAATCGTATGTACCACAAATGCAGCAGACTATTGCAGCGCTTTTGCATGTAACCGTAGCCGATATTTCTGTTAAAGCAACTACAACTGAGCAGATGGGCTTTGTTGGTCGTGAAGAAGGACTAAAAGCATATGCAACAGTTTTGCTCGGTTTAAAATAAATACAAACTAATTGTGAAAAAATATATTCTCACCACCTGTTTATTAATAAGTGCATCTTTTATTTTTGCGCAAAAACAAACTAATGTCTGGTATTTTGGGAACCGAGTTGGACTAGATTTTAACCAAACACCACCACTGGCACTAAATAATGGAACGGCTAATTCGCAGGAAGGGTCAGCGTCCATGTGTGATAATAACGGAAATTTACTCTTTTACACCAATGGAATAACTGTGCAAAATAGAAAGCATGTTACCATGGTAAATGGAACTGGACTATTAGGGAATTTAAGCAGTACAAATAATGTAGTCATTGTTCCAATGCCAGAGAATGATAGTATGTATTTTATTTTTGCCACAGGGGCAGCTGGCCAATTACTACCCTTATTTACTTATTCTATTGTTGATATGAAGGCCGATGGAGGCTTTGGGGCAGTTATATTAAAAAACGTACTAATTGAAGAAATAATTCTTGAAAAATTAGCCGCTATACGTCATTGTAATAATAGAGATATTTGGATAGTAGTTCAAAAATGGGGTACCGACGCATATTATTCTTACTTATTAACGTCGGGGGGTTTAAATACTACACCTGTTATTAGCAACACAGGCTTAGTAGTAAACGGGCAAGTAAATAATGCAATAGGCACACTAAAGTTTTCAAGCAAGGGTGATAAATTAGTTGCCTGTCATTCCTTTGATAATGATGTCGTTCAGGTTATGGATTTTGATAACACAAGCGGTGTAATTTCAAACCCCCTAATTATTCGTCCAAATGCTACCCCGCATCAGTCTTCTTATATTGGCGTATATGGTGCCGATTTTTCACCCGATGGGAAATTACTTTATGTATCTGCAAATAATTCAAATACAGATCCATGCACTTTGTATCAATTTGATATTACTTCAAATAATGCAGCATCCATTCTTGCGTCAAAACAAATTATTGCTCAAACTAGGCCTTGGTTTGCCGGTGCTGTCCAATTAGGCCCCGATAAAAAAATATATATGGCCATGTGGAATGACACCTCTATTTCTGTAATTAATAATCCAAATACCTATGGCGCTGGCTGTAATTTTATTTATAATAAAATTAAATTGGGGTCAACAAATAGCACACCCGTTCAGTTTGGGTTACCCACTTTTATGCAAAGCTATTTCGATAGTTCCTCTAACCCTTATGATTTTACTAGAGTAGCTGGCAATTGTTTAGATCGCAATGTTTCCTTTATCATTAACAGGCTTAATGGCATCGATTCTGTAAAGTGGAATTTTGGAGATGGGCAACAATCGCAGACACTACAGCCCTTACACAGTTATACTAGTTCGGGGTTTTACGATGTAAGCCTCATTGTTTATAAAATAGATTGCTCTGGGTTAAATGATACGATTAAAAGAAAAATATGGATTGCAAGCTCAAGTATATTTTTAGGAGCCGATACCGCAAGTTGCAACGATTTAAATTTACAAATAGGCGTTGACGAAATTTTTGGAGTAAATTATTTATGGAACACAGGATTTAATAGCAATAAAATATACACAACCACATTTGGCGATTATTGGCTTGAGCTAGAACAGAATGGTTGCAAAATAAGAGATACCATTAAGGTTTCACTTAACCCCAAACCTTTAGTAAATTTAGGCTCAGATACAACGATATGTAGATTTAACACGGTACTATTAAAAGTAGAGCCTTCTATTTATGATACTTACTTGTGGAGTACAGGAGCAAATACCTCGTCAATTCTGGTTAACCAAATAGGTACTTATTTTGTTACTGTAACTCAAAGCGCATGCGAAGCATCAGATACCATCCAAATTACACCAGGCGATTGTGATTTATATATTCCTTCTGCCTTTACACCCAACAATGATAATTTAAATGAAACTTTTGGGGTAATAGATAATGTGTTAGTGCAATATTTTTCAATGCAGATATTTAGTAAATGGGGGCAGTTAATTTTTAATAGTAATGATATTACTAAAAAATGGGATGGTACGTTTAAAGGAAAAAAAATGCCCAATGGATCCTATCTGTGGATGTTGAATTATGTTAACCAAAAGAGCAAAAAAATATACCAACAAGGAACTATTATGCTCATTCGTTAAAATAATTTTTTAAAACTGTTCTTGCATTATTTCCTTTTTACATAGCTAACTTCGTGATATGCAAATAGTACAGGTTAATATAGTAAACAAATCATGTAATCCATTGCCAGCATACGAAACTGCCGGTTCTGCAGGCATGGATATAAGGGCTAATCTACAGCAACCTATTATATTGCAACCGCTTGAGCGTAATTTGATACCCACGGGTTTATTTATAGCATTACCTGATGGGTGCGAAGCTCAAATAAGACCAAGGAGCGGCCTAGCCCTAAAACAAGGTATTACTTGTTTAAACTCCCCAGGTACAGTTGATTCAGACTATAGAGGAGAACTTAAAGTGATATTGATTAACCTAAGCAATGCCGAGCAGGTTATACACCATGGTGATAGAATTGCTCAAATGGTTATTACCAAAACTGAAAAAGCGGAATTAGTTTTGGTTGAACAACTAAGTGAATCATTAAGAGGCGAAGGAGGCTTTGGACATACCGGCATTAAATAAAATAAATAAATTAATAATACGTAATGAAATTTATATATACAGTCTGCAGTATATCTATATTGCTTTTTTCGATAGTTAGTTGTAAAACTATAAAGCAAATTAATAAAGCTATTGCCCCAAAAGATACTGCAGCCGTAGTTATTATTGATCAATTAAAGGCTGATTCTTTATTGATGATAAAAACAACAATGGATAATCTACATCATAATTATATTGAATTTAAAACCTTTAATGCAAAAATTAAAGTTGAGTATGAGAATGGTAAAGGAAAACACCCAGATGTAATAGCTGTTGTAAGAATTGTAAAGGATAGTGCCATTTGGATTTCTCTAACCGCGTCTATTTTAAATATTGAAATTTATCGCATATTTATAACGCGGGATAGCATTGTATTGCTAAATAAACAGGATAAAGAAGTGCAATACCGTTCTTTTGATTATTTACAAGAAGTAACAGAAATACCTTTTGACTACAATACTTTACAAGATTTATTAATTGGCAACCCTGTTTTTGTAGATAGTACTATTATTTATTATAAAAAAATTGAAAATCAAATTTTGTTTTCTATGGCGGGAACTCATTTTAAACACTTGATAACTTTATCTTCCGATAATTATAATTTAACCCATAGCAAATTGGATGATGTAGATTTATCTAGAAGTAGAACAGCAGATTTAACCTATGGTGATTATGAAAACAAATCAGGATTTAATTTTTCTACCTATCGAGAAATATCAATATCAGAAAAAAAGAAGCTCGATATTAAGCTCAACTATAAACAGCACGAGTTTAACAAAGAATTATCTGTTTCTTTTAATATACCTAAAAATTATACAAAGAAGTAATCGTTATTTGTAATTAAACACAGATTGTTGAGTTTATTATGAATTAACTAAAATACTTGATCGTATTTTTGAACAACCAAATAAGTAGTATGATAAAATTTTTTTTAAGTATTGTTTTTTTCTCTTTTTTTATTTTATGCATTCAAGCACAGGATACTCGAGAATATTTGGAAAAACAACGCGCACAGTTAAGAAAAGAAATGGACGAAACACAAAAAATGTTGAACAATAATAAAACTAAAACAAAAGAAAATTTGGTTCAATGGAAACTAATAAATGATAAAGTAAATCTGCAAAATAGGCTTATAGATAATATCAGCAAAGACATTAATTTACTAGATAATAATATTTACACCAATAACCGCGAAATTAATCGTTACAATAAACTTTTGGACACCTTAAAAGAAGAGTATGCAAAGAGTATGATATATGCATATAAAAATAGAAATAGTTACAATTTTTTAAGTTTTATTTTTTCGGCAGCAAGTTTTAATGATGCTATTAAACGAATTGCTTATTTAAAATATTATAGAACATTTAGAGAAAAGCAGGGTGAAAACATATTACGCACACAGGAGTTTAGAAAGCAACGGGTTAATGAACTAGGGGGCATTAAAATTAAAAAAACAGAATTTTTACAAACAAAAGATAAAGAGTTAACAGTACTTGCAACAGAAAAGGGAGAGAAAGACCGTATTATGAATGAGCTAAAGAAACAAGGGAAACAATTAAACAATCAACTTGCTGCATTTAAAAAACAAAATGCTAAAGTTGAAAAAGCAATAACTGCAGCTATCAACAAGGTAAGAGAAGATGCTAAAAAGACGGCCATAAAAAAAGCAAAAGATGACGAATTAAAAAAAGCTGTTTTATCCAAAGATAATAATACTATAAAATCCAACACAACGTTAGATACTAAAACTAGTAATATCCCTTCCAAAACAATAGAGGCCGTAAAAGCACCCGAAAGCGTTTTGCTTAATGCAGGTAATATTGCTTTAAATGACAATTTTATTAAAAACAAAGGAATGTTGCCCTGGCCAGTTGATAAAGGAGTTACCATAATGCATTTTGGAACAAATAAATTACCTAGCGGAAGCACAATTGTTGTTACTGGCTTAACTATTGCTACAGATATTGGTACTAATATAAAAGCTGTTTTTGATGGACTTGTTTCTTATGTTGCTTTTATTGAAGACATGGAAGTTGTAATCATTCAACACGGTAAATATTTTAGCACCTATAGTAATTTAGGATCGGTTTCTGTTAAATCGGGACAAAATATAAAAACGGGTCAAGTTATTGGTAAAGCAGCAGCTAACCTTGATGGCATTGGTGCCATTGATTTTTATATAAGCGATGAAAAAAATAGTATTGATCCAGAAAGATGGTTGAAAAGATGAGTTAGATAATTTTTTTATAAAGTACTTCATAACGAGGAACAATATTTTCAATATCAAATTTTTTCGCTTGAGCTAAAGCATTGTTTTTAAACTTTTGTAATGTGGCATCATCCTGTAAAATGTGTAAAGCATTTTTACTCATATCACCTACATTTCCAACATCACTCATAAATCCACAATGTCCGTTAATAATAATTTCGGGCAATCCACCTGCATTAGTTGATATTACGGGTACTTTTGCTGCCATAGCTTCTAGTGCTGCCAATCCAAAACTCTCATATTCACTAGTTAGTAAAAATAAATCAGCAATGGGTAAAATATCTTCCATCTGCTCCTGCTTGCCTAAAAATTTAATACTATCATGCGATTTGCATTTTCTGGCATTGGCTTCAATGTGCGTTCTTTCAGGCCCATCACCAAGTAATAATAAGGTTGCAGGTATTTTTTCTTGTATCAGCAAAAAAGTAGCCACTACATCTTCTACTCTTTTAACTTTTCTAAAATTAGAAGCATGTACAATTATCCTTTCACCATTTGGCGAAATTAATTTTCTAAAAGCATCAACTGGTTTTTTGTCAAATCGTTTTACATCTACAAAATTGTGAATCACTTCTATATCTTTTTCTATTTTAAAATTTTTGTAAGTTTCTTCTTTTAGGTTTTCTGAAACAGCAGTTAATATATCACTTTCATTCATCGAAAAAGTTACTACCGGACTATATGTTTTATCTCGTCCTACCAAGGTGATATCTGTTCCATGTAAAGTGGTAATAACGGGAATTCTTTTTCCCTGCTTAGCTAAAATTTGCTTTGCCATATAAGCAGCAGCTGCATGTGGAATGGCATAGTGCACATGCAATAGTTCAACATCATTATTTAAAATAACATCTACCATAGTACTAGCTAAAGCAGTTTCGTATGGGGGGTAATCAAAAAGTGGGTAGGTTGGCACCCTTACTTCATGATAAAATATATTGGCATGAAAGCCGCTTAGGCGAACGGGCTGTTGATAGGTTATAAAATGTATATTATGCCCTTTATCTGCCAATGCTTTTCCTAATTCAGTTGCCAGTACGCCACTACCGCCAAAAGTAGGGTAACATACAATACCGATATTCATGTGTAGGGGGTATTAATAATTGATAAAAATGCAATTTACTTTATTTTTCTTCATCATAGTATCCATTTGTGTATTGGTATTAAATTAGTAAGTTTGTTTTCTTAACAATCTATATGCAAAAAAAGTTCATCTATTTAACTGTACTGTCGATTTTTTTATCTTGTTTTGCTATTGCGCAAACAGATGATTCATTAACTATTCGTAAAATTTCTAATGAGGTTTTAGCCAATGGTACGGCTTATGAAAATCTGCGCTATTTGTGTAAAAAAGTAGGCGCAAGGTTAAGCGGATCGCCTCAGGCTCAATTGGCTGTAGAAGCAACATATAAAATGCTGAAAGATGCAGGAGCTGATACGGTTTACCTACAGCCCTGTATGGTGCCGCATTGGGTAAGAGGCGTAAAAGAAAAAGGCAAAATAAAGTTAAATGACCGCACAACATACTCGCTTCATTTATGTGCTTTAGGTAATTCAGAAGGAACAGGTAAAAAAGGGCTTACCGCTTCCGTTGTTGAGGTTAAAAATTTTGAAGAATTAGATCGTCTTGGATCAGAAGGGGTAAAAGGTAAAATTGTATTTTTTAATTACCCGATGAATCCAACCTATGTGCGTACTTTTATGGCTTATGGCGAAAGCGGTGTTTATAGAACAAGGGGTCCTGCTAAAGCAGCAAAATATGGCGCAGTAGGGGTTATGGTGCGTTCTTTATCTAGTAACCTTGATGATTATCCGCATACAGGCACTACTTTGTATAACGATTCTTTTCCGAAAATACCTGCATTTGCTATTAGCACTAACGATGCAGAGTGGTTGAGTTTACAATTAAAAAATAATTTGGTATCCTCTGCATATTTAAAAAATACGAGTACCATGTTGGCTGATGCGCCTTCTTTTAATGTGGTAGGCGAGATAAGGGGTACTGAATTTATAGATGAAATAATAACCGTAGGCGGACATTTAGATAGTTGGGATTTAGCAGAAGGCGCACAGGACGATGGAGCAGGTTGTGTACAAAGTATAGAAGTATTAAGGGCCTTAAAAGCAATTGACTTAAAACCTAAACGCACTATTAGGGCGGTTATGTTTATGAATGAAGAGAATGGAGGCAGAGGAGGTGCTAAGTATTTGGAAATAGCTAAAACAAATCATGAAAAACACATTTTTGCATTAGAGAGTGATGGCGGAGGCTTTACACCACGTGCCTTTAATTTAGATATGAACGAAGGAAAAAGACAAAAGGTAATAAGTTGGAAAAATTTATTTTTAAACTATGGGGTGTATGATCTTTCGGCAGTCGGTAGTGGATCTGATATTGCCCCATTAAAACTTATTGGGACTGCTTTAGCTGGGCTTAGTCCGGATAGCCAGCGCTATTTTGATTTACACCATGCAGTTACAGATACTTTTGAAGCAGTGAGTAAAAGAGAATTACATTTGGGTGCTGTAAATATGACTGCATTAATATATCTAGTAGATAAATATGGACTATAATTTATAATAAATTTATTATTATGGAAGATATAAAGTTTGATCAGATTGAAAAAGAACAACCAAATAAAAATAGTAGGTTTCGTAAATTCTTTAGGAAGCTCTTGCTTTTTATTTTGCTAATCGCATCCATCGCTTTTTGGTGGCAATACTATTTTGTTTTTGGTGAGGGCGTTAAATCAGGAGAATTAAACTATGTGGTTAAAAAAGGAAATATTTTTAAAACCTATGAAGGCAAACTAATTCAAACAGGTATTCGCGCTAAAACAGCGGGAACAATAAGCTCTTACGAATTCGAATTTTCTGTAACCAATGACAGTATTGCCAATATATTGATGAACAATAGCGGTAATTATTTTGATTTGCATTATAAGGAATATAAGGGATCTATTTACTGGAGAGGCTTTAGCCCCTTTATAGTTGATAAAATAATCAGTATGAAATCAGTCGTTCGTTAATTAAACTCCTGCATATAATAAAAAGATAACTGGCTTTTTGTGAAAATCCATTTTTTCTTTTTTCCAATCTGCAACGCTTTTTGTTTTTACGTATTCATTTACCGACGTTAACTCTGCTGCAATACAAATTTTGGTAGTGATCTTGCAAGTTTTTAATAAAGTTTCTAACAACTGATTGTTTCGGTAGGGAGTTTCAATAAATATTTGAGTGCTATTTTTCTTTTGAGATGAAATTTCTAAAGATATTATAGACTTATTTCTTTCCAAACTATCAATGGGTAGATAACCGACAAATTCAAATTGCTGACCATTCATTCCACTAGCCATTAAGGCTAGCAGAATAGAGCTTGGGCCTACAAGTGGCTTTACATCGGCATTCATTTCCTGTGCTATAGCAATTAATATTTGGCCTGGATCTGCAATGCCAGGGCAACCAGCCTCGCTGATGATGGCAATATTTTTTTCTGCACTAATTTTCTGCCTAAATGTATGAATCATTTCATCCTCTGCTTTATGAATTGTAAACCATTCATACTCATCAATAATTATTTCCTTGCATATACTTTTTAAAAAACGACGGGCTGTTCTTTCATTCTCTGCAAAAATAACCTGGCACTGCTTTATCGCACCAATTACATAAGCCGGAATAGTTTGTGTGGCCGATTCATCTATAACAGATGGGATAAGATAAACCTGTGATTTCATAATTATAAATTGACCTTTTCGTTTACTGTATTGACATCATTTTGGGCATTATATAAATTAATGGTAGCTGCAATTACGGCATAACTTGGCGCTAGTACCCATCCAACAATGGGTACAATATGCATTAGATAAAAAACCATACCATTGCCAATAGCGTATCCTTTATGCCGTCCAATAAAATTAATACTTTGCACACTTGATAATTTATTCCGTTCACAACTATAATCCAACATAGAAAAGCCCAGATAATAACATTCAACTAGCAGAGCTAATAACGGGGTTATCCAGCCTAATAGCGGAATAAAAGATAAAATTAAAATAGAAATAACATAAACTGTCTGCCAAAGCATATTACGTAGGGCCAGTCGAATACCACGTATCATGTCTTTAATCAATTGTTTAAAATTGAAAGGGTATTCTTCTCCTTCAATTATAGCTATTGTTTTTTCACTCAGATAAGCAAATAAAGGAGAGCCGATAATAAGAAATAAGTATTTAAAAAGAGAAAAATAAAATAATAACAAAATTAAGTTAAGTATCAGCTGCGCAAATATGAGTAAAAAACTTAACCAGCTATTTTGCATCTTATCCATCCACTCTCTCATACCCATTTGTTGTAACATAAAATCAATAGCGCTATTACTGGATACTGTGAAAAAATAAATACCTATGCAAAACAGAAAAGCATAAATAATACCGGGTATCAATATCCATTTCCATAACCGATGCTTATTTATAAATTGGTGCGCATGGTAATAGGCCTGTAAGGAAATGATAATTTCTTTAAGCATGGATTATTTTCTGTTGGCTATTTGTTTGTTAAATGGATTTTATCTTTAAAGTTAATAGTATAAAAAATAAATTTACGTTTATTTAAAAAGAATTTTAGCTTAATATTTTTTTGCAGATAATATGCTACTGAAAGTTGCTTTTTATTTCATCTTTTAAATGTATCTTTTAATATATTTTTTAAAATATTATATTCTCTACGCTGTTATCAAAAAAAATCCCGTTCAATTTATTTTGAACGGGATTTTTATAAAATCGCTTAGTTTATCTTACCACCACCTCCCCTGTTTTAATTTTATTTCCATTAGCTTCTCTTAATACAATAAAGTAAACACCTGATCCATTATGGCGCATGTCTATCTTATGCAAT
Organism: Chitinophaga pinensis; assembly: GCA_945865645.1. Taxonomy (GTDB): domain Bacteria; phylum Bacteroidota; class Bacteroidia; order Chitinophagales; family Chitinophagaceae; genus Ferruginibacter; species Ferruginibacter pinensis_B. The sequence goes on from CAMBEI010000031.1 coordinate 23,247, forward strand.
TGATACTCTTGTTTTACGTCGTATACTTGAGTATGCACCCTGCGACCCATCGCATCATAAATAGTTATACTTTGCTTTGTTGGTGCTGATGCAGATGCACCTGCCGTATAATAAGAAACGGTAAATCTGCCATCATTAGGACTAGGGAAAACAAATAGTTTGGTACTAGGTGTAGCGGTTATGTTTTTTAATTCGGACTGGCAACTACCTGTTGAACTAGTAACAACTACTTTGTAATTACCCAGTGTATTAACTGTTGCTACTAAGGAATTGCTTGTAGCTGTAGGTAATAACACACCATTTAAGAACCAAGCAAAATTTAATCCTGCTGCAGGTGCAACGTTAACGGTTAAGGTGCTTTGTTGGCCCGCTAATAAAGAAGTTGCCGATGCAGTTATTATGGGTTGCGGTGTAACATTTAAGAGCGCACTGTTTGTATTTATGGCACCACAAGGAGCCGTACCTGTTACAACCGTTCTAAATCTATTGCCATTCATGTTTGCAGTAATGCTGGTAAGTGAAAGAATGTTAGTAGTAGCACCTGCAAAAATGCCACCGTTTGTTAGATTAATATAAGTTGTTCCACCATCTGTACTAACCTGCCATTGATAGGTAGGAGAAGTGCCGGCAACAACAGTTGTAAAGCTAACGGCTCCTGTTGCACAAATATTTGTATTAACAGCCGGCTGTGTTGTAACACTAATTGGGGTATTTACAGTTAATGCCGCAGCACTGCTGTTTGCAGCTGGCGCACATGTTCCGGAGGCAACAGAACGATATTGATAACCATTCATAGTTGCTATTACACCAGTTAAGGTTAAAGTACCAGTTGTAGCTCCGCTATATACGCCACCATTTACAATATTACTCCATGGGCCAGCAGTACCTGTAGTACTTAATTGCCATTGAAAAGATACTGCTGTTCCATTTGCAGCTGCCGTGAAAGTGGTGTTTAAACCAACACAAAGGGTGGTGGCTACAATGGGGTTAGTAGTAATAATTGGCGCTGTATTGACAGTTAATAATGCAACATCAGAAGTTGCTGATGCACAAGGCGCAGCACCATTAACAGTAGCACGATATTGATAGGTTGTCATAGCGGCCGTTACCCCAGTGAGGGTTAAAATAGCCGTTGTTGCACCTGAATAAACCCCACCGTTGGTTATATTATTCCAGGCACCACCTCCATTGATACTTTCCTGCCATTGGTAGGTTGGTGTTGTACCTGTGGCACCAACAGTAAAGCTAGTTTGTGTACCTGCGCAAGTTGCAGAGGCTGCTGGTTGAGATGTAATATTTATTGGTGTATTTACTGTTAACAAACCGCACCCAGAAGTAGCAGCAGGAGAACAAGTTCCAGTAACCACACAACGATACGCATATCCATTCATAGCAGCTGTTGTAGGATTGATGTTTAAGGTAGCAGTGGTAGCACCAGCGTAAGGGGCGCCGTTAGTAATATTAGCCCATGTGCCTGCACAACCGGTAACGCTTAGCTGCCATTGATAAGTTAATCCTGAACCTGTGGCAGTAACGCTAAAACTGCTAGCGCTTCCGGCACATAAAGTGCTGTTTACGGGTTGCGTAGTTATTGCAGGAGCTAGCTGTACGGTTAATAAAGCTCCTGTTGAATTTGTAGAACCACAAAGCACGCTAGCTACGCAACGGTATTGATAGGTATTCATGCTCGCAATTACACTGTTTATTGATAAGGCCGCTGTAGTTGCACCTGTGTATACGCCGCTATTAATAATATTAGCCCATGTTGCTCCACCATTGATACTTAACTGCCATTGAAAACTAGAGGCAGTTGCTGCTGTTATACTAAAGTTTGCATTTGTCCCTACACATACTGTTTGTGGGGCAGCTTGAGTTGTAATAGCTGGGCCTGCACCCGAACTAACTGTATAAGTAAGGGTTACTGATTTAACTTCGGCACCTGCTGTACCCGTAATGGTAACGGGATAGTTAGCAGGAGCTAATGTTGCCATACCATTTAGTGTAACTACCGTGCTGTTGCCTGGTGTAACTGGATTTACAGAATAAGTTACTGTTGTACCTGCCGGATTACCCGTTGCTACCATATTAATTGGGGTAACAAAACCGATAACACTAGTTGTAGCAAGTGTTATGGCAGCTGTTGCTGACCCGCAGGCAACTGATATTGGAGCTGGCGTTACAAAAGTAAAAGTGGGGATACTTACTTCTATTATATTAAAGTTAGTATTAGAAATATCAAAGAAGATGTTTCCGATAGCTTCAACCTTTACCCTTGCAGTAGTGGTTGTTATATTAGGAAGCGTAATTGCTTCTGTACCGTCGTTTGGGGTACTTGCAACTAATACGGTAGGATATGTATTACCGCCATCTGTAGATAAAGATATCATTACGTTTGCAACGCTGATTGGTGCATTGTTTGTTCCAGCTAAATTCCATGTAATGGTTTGTGTTGTACCGCCGTTATAACTTTCGCCGCCATTAGGTGCAGTAACAGTGAAGGGCGTAGCACCAACTACTGTAACCAAAAACGAAGTAGATGTTTGGCAACCGGCTCCACCGCTGGAAACAACACCGCCTCCACCTGCACGGTTATCACGTACTGTAAGTCTGAAATTCATTGGCCTGGCAACTGGAGACAAGGTCTCGCCCTTTAAACCATTCATAGCCGATGGTGGACTGGCAGGATAGTTTGCCAATATCACCGCTATATCAGGAAAGGTTCTGGTGCCATTTGTTTTAGGCACCCTTGATTTAAACAAAGGCACAGTATTTCCTGCGCCTGCTGTTGCGCCTGCATTCCAGGTTTGTGTACCTTGTGTATTCCAACCCTCCCAGCAATATGTAAGTGGGTCGTTGTTAGCATCCGATGCAGTAGCGTTTAAAGTAAACGGTGTGCCTGGAGGAATACTCAAATTATTATTTGGCAAAGCATTAATTATAGGTAAAGTATTTCCTGTAGCGGTTGAAACCCCGCAGGTATTTCCCCCACCTGTTGTTATAAAATTGCTGATCTCATCAAAACTAATTCCATGAAAATATGGATCACTGTTTGGCTGAATATTTTCGTTACCACAAATGCCGGCATAGGCTTGTATTGAGGTTCCGCTCCCCACTTCAAATTTTGTACTTGCCGGTGAAGAACCGCACCCGGCCATAGAGTGATTCCCCCCCCATTGGTGC
>CAMBEI010000032.1 GCA_945865645.1 Chitinophaga pinensis
AAAATAAGCTAGCTAAATGTTTCATCATACTCATTTTATTTATTTTTTAATAAGTTTCTGATACCACGAATTTCCATCAGCACCAATATTACGCAAATTAATTTGCGTATCTGTTATAGATAAAATTTCGTAAGTAGTACCTCCAGTTCCAAAATTTATTATACCATTTCCTGGTACAGTAAATTGAATTCTTGTTGATTGAGACGGTGTTGAATTAGAAGTTGCATTCATAAATATAAGCGACCTGATACCTCCGGTGAGAATAGCATAGCAACCATCTCCGCCACTAAAACCATAAAATGATGTAGCAGCTCCAATAGAGAATGATGCCCCTTTATTATCAATTAACATTTTTACATTGTCATTAGCGTCTTTTGAAAAAGTAATATCATCATCATATGCACAGGCTTCTCTTGAATTTGGAGAAGCTGAATACCAGATAGGAGAAAACTGATCATTTGGTCCTACCCCAAAATGTCCAGGCGCATCATGATCTGTTTGCCAAACTTTAGATGAACCATTTGTAAGACTTTGCAAAATAGCTGCAGGTATTTGGAAATTTACAAATACTTTAATTTTTTTGCTAATGGTAGACATTACTCCGGCTGTTCCAATTGCATTAACAGTAATAGTAAATTCAGTTGTACCTGGATTACCATATTTGTAATTAATTGTACCTGATGGAACCATTAATGGGGCTGTACCATCTCCAAAATCAATTTTATAAGTAATTGCGTTGGCTGCTGTTGCAGTAATGGCCACTCTACCTGTTCCATTACCAAATGGATTAGGAGCATCTAACCCTTGTATTACAGTTGTAAGTGTCAGATTAGTTGGCGTTTTTATTTCACCAATAGAGTACTCTGTCTTTTTACATGAACTTACTCCAAAAAGAGTAATTAGTAAAAGTATTAGGAAGGATTTTTTATTTTTTAGCATAATTTTATTTTTAAAAAAATTAATTAAGTTTAATATCGTCAAAGTAAAAAGTAAAGTTTGGTGAGCCATCTCCAGCAGTTCCAAGATCAAAGATTAAAACGATTTTTGAATAAAAATTACCCACATTTATTGTTGAAAAGTCAAAAGTCAATTCTTCCCATGTGTTAGCTGTAGTTGTAGCTAGTTCTTTTTCGAAACTAATGCCTGCATTGGTTGCATTCTCAACTTTTAAAAGTAGTTTAGCTCCTACCCTTGGTGAATATACTTTTACCTTAAATGTTCTAAGCGTAGAGAAATTAATAGGGTTAACAAGCTCTAAAAAACTTCCAGCCCAAACCTCTGGTGCGCCCTTTAACATTTTTCCAACTTTAGTACTTGTATTTATACCTGAAGGATTTGGGTTGTTAACAACCGTGGCAGTTGCTCCACCAAAATTAATAAAAGGATAGGTATATGTAGTAGATTGAAAAGTGATAGGTAAACTCAAATAGTTTGGCAAAACATTAGTAGCTAAAAAATTTATATCATCCCAATAAAATACTTTTCCTGTACCTGCATTTCCAAAATCAAAAAATACGGATGCCATATCGTAATCATAAGTCAGGTTCATAGCTGCTGTTCCATTAGATTGTGTGGCAAAATCAAAAATCAAAGTTTCCCAAGTATTTACTGACTGAGTCATCGCTTCAGTTTCTACAGACCTGGTATTGTTTGTGCGATCTTCTACTTTTAACCTTACCCGAATACCTGCAGCAGGTGAATAAACCCTTATGCTCATTTGAGTAATAGAGGCAGTAAATGGAATACGAGATGTAAAAGCTGCACCAATTGTTGTACCTGCCCAAGTTGCAGCTCCATTAACTTTAGTAGTTTTCTTTACATTATTAGCTCCGTTAGTAGGATCAGTTGCTGCTATTGTTTGATTATCTCCAAAATCGGTTACCTCGTAATTAATACCAGGAGAATCAAATGTTACCGGCAATGTTAATAACCCTACTGGCATTTGATTAACTAACCGAATATCGTCAAAAAGCCAGGTAAAATTTGCCGACCCATTACCTACAGTTCCAAGATCAAATATTAAAACCACTTTTGAATAAGCATTTCCTGTATTAATTCCTCTTAAATCAAAAGCAAGATCTTCCCAAGTATTAGCAACATTAGTCACTACTTCTTTTTCAAAATAAATTCCTCCATTAGTTAGATTTTCTACTTTTAATAAAACTTTAGCGCCAACCCTTGGAGAAAAAACCTTCATTCTAAATACCTTGTTAGTAGAAAAATCAATAGGCCCTCCCAATGTAATAAAACTTCCTCCCCATACTTCAGGAGCATTTTTTACCATACGTCCTACCTTTGCACTTGTATTAATACCATTACTTTGTGGGTTTGCTATTTTAGTCACTACCCCACCACCAAAATTTGTAAAGTCGTAATTTACTGTTAAAGACTCAAAAGTTATTGGCAACAAAACAGGATCAAGTATAGTAATTTGCGTGGTAAAAGTTGTTGTTGCTAAACCCCCGCTTAACGCAACTACTCTAAGTGTATAAGTACCAACAGCCGCATATACATGAGAAACTGTTTGTCCTTCTAAAAATGATTGCCCTACTTCATTAGGTACATCACCATAATAAACTTTAAAGAAAGTTTCATATAAAGCTGTAGCAGACAAATTTACTTTAAAATTATTTGCTGCATCCATGACTACATTAACGACTAGATTTTCGGGAGCCCTAAAAGAAACAGTTAATTTTTGAATTAATTCTGTTTTTTTTCCATTTACAGCATGTGCTACAATTTTAACATTATATATACCTTCAGCATATACATGAGATGTATTTTTTCCTGCAGATAAATTAGCAGGCATAGTTGTAGCGTCGCCATAATATACATCATAAAAAATAGCTCCTTCGCCGTTAGGCGTTATGCTTACCAATCCTGTATTATCTTGTGTAATACTAAAAAGCACTGAAAGATTAGTAGGTGCAGCTGCTGCGTCAACAAAAGAAATATCATCTGTTTTAATTTTCTGACAGCTGCCAAATAAAGCTATCGTCAGAAAAGCGCTGTAGATAAATTTTATTGAATTCATAATTGTTAATTTTTATAATTTAATAATTTATTGATAATTCGGATTTTGTGATAAGCCCGAAACTGAAATTTCTGATTGAGGTATTGGGAATAGTTCATTTTTACCTGCAACAAATCCTAGTGGACCTAATACAGAAACTGCTTTTCCTGTTCTAACCAGATCAAAAAACCGCTCTCCTTCCATAGCTAGTTCCAATCTCCTTTCAACTAAAATGGCTTCGTATAAAGCTGAAGCAGTTGATGTTATATCATGTGCATTATCTCCAAATGCACGGCGACGCACCAAATTCAAATAGGTTTGTGCTTTTATGTCATTACCTGATTTATTAAATGCTTCTGCAGCCATTAACATTACGTCAGCAAGACGAATGGTGCGAAAATTATTTGAATAATTTAGTTCCACTTGTCCAGAAGTTTCACCTTTACGAGGTAAATATTTTTGATTGTATAATCCTGTATTCCTGTATGGTGCTACCTGATATGTAATATTTAAACCAGGATTTGCTGTTTTGTACGCTTCAATATCTAGCACCGTTACTGCCTTTCTTTTATCGCCAGCTGTATAAGATGCAGATAAATTTTGTGTTGGCAAATTTGTACTCCACCCTGAGCTGTAAGGCATAGTGGCTGTTCCGTTTAACCCACGAACACCACATTGCTGTACCGAATAATTACCTTGTCCTCTAGTAACATGCCCCCAATCGTAAGTAGCAGATGCATTAGAATATTGTATTTCAAAAACTGACTCAGTTCCATTTTCACCAGAAGGTAAAAATATGGAGTTAAAATCAGCTACTAAACTAAAAAGTCCTGTGGTGATTACCGTTTCCAAAATTGAAGCAGCAGTAGTATATTTATTTTGATATAAATATACTTTCCCTAATAATGCCTGAGCTGCAGCTTTTGTTGCTTTACCCTTTTCTACTTGTACAGTTGGTAAAACAGCAATAGCGGATGCTAAGTCAGTTTCAATTTGTTTGTATACATCAGCTTGTGGTATTCTAGATAAAGTTCTTGACTCTGCCAATGTTAATCTCTTTTCAGTAAATAATGGAACGCCACCAAACATTTTAGTAAGGGTAAAATAATAATAAGCCCTTAAAAAATATATCTCTCCATACAAAGCATCTTTACCTACAAAATTTATTGCTTCGCCAGCAAGGTTTTTTTCTTTGTATTGGTGCATATAATTAGCCCTGTTAATACCTTCGTAGCTCGACTGCCATAGATCTGACAATGTAGAGTTCACAGAATTGTATGTAAAATTATCTATCTGCTGTAATGACAACACGTCTGATGCACTCTCTCCACCAGTTACCGAATTATCGGTTACAATATCACCAACAGGCACAATCTGATTTAGCCATTGTAACGGAGAATAAACTCCAATTGCCATGGACCTATAATTTGCTTCAGACTTTAAATATTCTTGATCGGTGATTCTAAAATCATCTTTAGGATTATAATCTACCCATTTATTACAAGAAATAAGTATAGAGCTTGTTAGCAGTATTGCTAATATTTTTATTTTCATATTCTTCATTTTTGTTATTATTTAATGAATTAAAATTTAATGTCAAGACCAATTGAATATGTTCTGGCTTGTGGATATGCGCCGCGGTCGATACCTACATCTGATTGCGCTGCTGAAATTTCAGGATCATATCCACTATACTTAGTAAATGTGAAAGCATTTTTTATCTGTAAATACAATCTTACATTTTTAAATACCTTTTTAATTTGTTTTACTTGAAAATTGTACCCCAAGAGGATGTTCCTGACCTTTATAAAAGAACCGTCCTCTACATACCTATCAGATACCCTGCTATTGTTATTGGCATCAGTAAATGAATATCTAGGATTTTGCGCATCATTGGTTGTCCCTGGTCCTGTCCATCTATTTAAAACACTGCGGAACTTATTGGTATAGTTAGCATTTCTTTCCAATGCCCTATATACATCATTACCGTATGAAGCATAAGTAAAAACAGATAAATCAAAGTTTTTATATTCAAGATTTAAGTTCCAACCTAAAGTTATTTTTGGAAAAGGATTCCCAATTTGCGTTTGATCTTTTGAATCAATGATATTGTCTCCATTTATATCTGCAAATTTAATATCTCCCGGTTGCGCACCTGTTTGCAAAGGGCTTGCAGCAATTTCACTTGCAGACTGAAATAATCCAGCAGTTTTATACCCAAAATAATAAAAAGGAGTCTTTCCATTTTCAAAAACAGTTACGCTTTGAGATTGACCATTAAAATAATAACCGCCAAGTATTCTAGCGCTTCCTTCGTCATTAGTTGCGGTTACTAGATTTTTAACTGTTGTAATAGTTAATGACGTAGAAATATTAAGGTGTTTTAAAATTTTATTGTTATAGCCTAAGGTAATATCTGCTCCACTTGTTTTGGTTGAGCCTATATTGTCAAAAGGTGCAGGAATAGTTCCTAAGTATAATGAACTAGAAGGAATAAATAATAATCCTTTTGTTTGTTTTTGATAATAGTCGGCAGAAATATTAAATTTATTTTTGTAAAAATTCATATCGAAACCCATGTTCATCTGAACCTGACTCTCCCATCCTATCTTATCATTTCCCAAAGAACCGAGAGTAGCTCCTGAGATAAAATTATTACCAGAAGCATAACCAATTGTATTACCTGATCCATACAAAGATGCTAAATAATCTGTTTGGATAAACCGATATTGGGGATCTACATTATCATTACCCAATGCACCGTAGCTTCCTCTTATTTTTAAGAAATTAATAAAATTAGATTTAAAAAAACTTTCTTTACTAGCTACCCACCCCAACGACCCTGATGGAAAAATACCCCATTTATTATCTTTACCAAAAGATGTAGAACCATCTCTACGAGCTGTTATGGAAGCAAGATATTTTTCTTTATAATCATAATTTATTCTGCCAAAAACTGAAGCATTTCTTTTTGCATATTGATAATAGTATCCTTTTAGTGCATCCGGATTAGTTGCTGTATTATTTCCCGTTGCAGCAGTAAAATCTGCAAACTCCCAACTGTTAAAAGGTACATCTTGTCTGCTTGCACCTGCAGTATTTCCACTTGATTTAGACATAGAGAGACCTCCAGTTGTTTCAAATGAATGATTCGTATATAATTTAAAATTATAGTTACCAAATAATTCATAAACAAAAGAGTTATAATTTGCTTTATCATGTGCTATACTATTATGCATTCCAGAAACTGCAGCACCAAATTGATCCATTGTGTTATTGACATTATTTATTCCATAAAATACAAGTGGCGAAAAGCTCTTAGAATTTCCATCATATTTTGTATAACCAAAACGTGTTGTAAGTTTAAGGTTTTTTAGTACTTCATACTGAAATTCAAATTTTCCAAATAACTTATTCCCAATATTCTGATTATAAGTATTATCTAATTTTGTAAGGGGATTAAATATTTCTGATAAAAGCAGATTACTAAATCCATATTGTCCAACTGTATTAGGTATAATATTGTTGACGGTCACTGAGGGATCGTAATTTATTGCACTCCCTATAATACTGTTAAACGAATTTTCCTGCACACCCTTTGAACTAAGATTTACATAATTGGCATTTAATATAAACTTAAGCTTTGAGCTAAGATCGAATGACAAGTTTGATGCCAAGTTTATACGATTAAATTTTGATTTATCATATCCGCCAACTATGCCCCCCTGACTTAAATAAGCACCTGATAAGAAGTATGTCATTTTATCACTTCCCCCTTTTGCCGTGATACTATGTGATTGTAATGGAGCTTTTTTAAATATTTCTTTTTGCCAATCTGTACCTTTTCCTAATAGAGAAAGATTAGGAAAGACAATATTTCCTCCCGACACGGTACTTCCTTCATTTATAATCGCGGCATACTCAGAAGCGTTTAATACAGGTACTGTATTAGTTACTTCCTGAACTGCATAAGTACTATTTAAGTTAAATTCTGTTTTTTGATTTTTTCTACCACCTTTTGTTGTAACAATTAGTACGCCATTACCTCCACTAACACCATAAATAGCTGCAGTTGCAGCATCTTTAAGAACAGATATATTATCAATATCAGCAGGATTTATAGAATTTAGGTCATCCTGAGTTTGTGGTACACCGTCTACTACAACTAATGGCCCGTTACCTTTATAGGAAGGTATTCCCCTTATAGTGATAAAGGGCTTTGCTCCAGGCGAACCACTTTGTACAACATTTACCCCTGCAGCTCCTTGTAAAGCCTCCTCTACCCTAACTGGCTTCAGTTTTTGAATATCGGCAGATTTAACACTAGAAATAGCTCCGGATATCTTAGTTATTTTTTGTGTGCCATAGCCTATAACTACAACTTCATCGAGTACTTTACTAGTTTCTTCCATCAATATAACAAAAGGACCTACCCTGTTAACTATTAAATTTACAGGTGTAAAACCTGTAAAAGAAAAGATGAGTTTTCCTCCTTTTGGGATAGAAATGGAAAAATTACCATTTGCATCAGTTACAGTAAGGTTTGTTGTCCCCAAAACGTTTACTGTAGCTCCAACAAATGATTCTCCAGTAGTTTTGTTTGTGACTTTACCAGTAGCAATTAAATCTTGCGCAATGGATTGTTTAAAAATTGTCCCGATAAAAAAAATGAGACATAGAATTGTAATCTTAAATTTCATATAGATCTTGTTTTTGTGATTCGATAATCGTTAATATTCAAAATGCAAATTACATTAAGCCACTTCATTTTTAATTTAATTAAGCACTTCATTACTACATCATAAAGGTTAAATGGTTAATTTATAGTATAATTTCTCTACTTCATTACTACATCATATTAATTTTCCATAACTTCACTGCCTATTCACTTTTTTCTATATGAAACAACTGATTTGTTTAATTTGTTTACCACTTCAATTAATTTGTCAGAATACAATTGGATTTCCGGATATTATCAATTATGCTAAACAAGACTATAAAGCAGGGTTGCAAAATTGGGATATTAAACAGGATAAAAATGGTATTATATATTTTGCTAATAATGAGGGTCTATTAAATTTTGATGGCAAATACTGGAGGAATTATCCTTTACCTAATAAAACTATTGTACGTTCTATTGAAATGGATTCCAATAATCATATTTATGTGGGAGGACAGGATGAGTTAGGTTTTTTTAAAGCAGAAGATAATGGCATTCTTAAATATCATTCCCTGATTAACCAAATTGCTCAAAAAGATAGATCTTTTGGTGATGTTTGGGATATAATTTTATTTAAAGAAGATGTATTTTTTAGATCTAATAGCACAATATTTAGATTTAATAACCGAACGGTTACTGCATATAAAGCTCATACAGAATGGTCTCTTTTAAGTGAATGCAATGGGAGTCTTTTTGCCCATGACCTTAAAACTGGTATATTAAAATTTGAAAATAATAGTTGGACTCCGCTTTTCACTGACAACCCACTTCCAATAAACGACCCTATTACTAGTATTTTACCTTTTCAACATGATAGTACAATTATTACTACTTTAAAAAATGGGTTATTTCTATTATCTAAATCACAGATTACTGTTTTACCTTCTATAAATAATAAAATATTTAAAAATGAACGGATTTATGCTGCTTCTAATGTAAATAATCACTGGATGGCACTAGCTACAAGCAATAACGGTATTTATATCACTGACTTAAAGGGTAATATTATTCAACGTTTATCAAAAGCAGAAGGTTTACAGAATAATAATGTTTTAAGTATATTTTTAGATAACCAGCAAAATTTGTGGCTAGGTTTAGATAATGGCATTGATTTGATTGCTTATAATAGTTCTATAAAACAAATTAAGCCCATGGCGCAAGACGGCTCTGGCTACACTGCAATAGTTTACAATAACTATTTATTTCTGGGCACTTCAAACGGATTATTTAGTGTCCCATTGCAGTCAATCAAGGATATGAGCTTTAGCAAAGGAAATTTCACCATTGTTAATAATACTAAAGGACAAATCTGGGGATTAGCTAATATTAACAACCAATTACTAGTTGGGCATCATGAAGGCGCATTTACCGTAAAAGCAAATACTGCTGTTCCATTATCATTTAACCGTGGGTTCTGGAAATTTATTTCTATATCCAATACTTTTCCAACCGCACAAATTGTTTCAGGAGGTTATAATGGACTCAACTTATTTGATTATACTAACGGGTCATTTGTTTTTTCAAAAAAAATTCCAGGCCTTAACGAATCATCCCGATTTATTGCAATTGATAACAACGATAATATATGGGTATCTCATCCTTATCATGGTTTATTTAAAATTACAAAAAAACTAGATGGGATTTATACAACATTTACTTATACCGAAAAAAATGGACTGCCCTCAATATTTAATAACCATATTTATACTATAAAGAACGAGTTAGTTGTTGCAACGGAAAAAGGAATATATGTTTACAACAATCAAAAAGATAAATTCGAAGTATCTGAATTTTATAAAAATCTACTTGGGAATAAAAGTATTAGATATCTTAAAGAAGATAACGAAGGTAATGTTTGGTTTATCCACGACAAAATTTTAGGTGTACTTGATTTTTCAAAAAAAAATATTGAAATTATTTACTTGCCAGAATTAAATAATAAAATGCTAAGTGGTTTTGAATTTATATATTCAGTAAATAAAAATAATATTTTTTTAGGGGGAGAGAAAGGTTTTTACCATATTAATTATGAAAAATACAGACAAACGTTACCTAAATTTAATGTACAGATAAGATCTTTAAGGATATTCAATACTACAGATAGCCTTTTATTTGGTGGATATAATAGACTTGATAAGCCTATACCCCCCCCCTCAATAAATTATAAATTTAAAACATTACGATTTGAATACGTCACTTCTCTTTTTGGTTATCAATCAAGCCTTGAATACAGTTATAGGCTTAAAGAATATGATAATAGATGGAGTACATGGACGAACCGTACAGAAAAAGATTACACCAACTTACCTCCAGGCAAGTTTACATTTGAAGTTAAGGTGCGGAATCATCTAGGTAACGAATCTGCCATATCTGCCTATACTTTTAATATACTACCCCCTTGGTATTTGGCAAATTGGTCAAAGGTAATTTATCTATTACTTTTCCTGTGTATTATATTTATTTTTTATCGCTTACAAGAGAAAAAATTTAAACTGCAACATGTAAAATATGAAGAAGAACAAAGAAAAATAAAATACATTTATGACTTAGAATTAAATAAATCAGAAAGTGAAATCGTGGCTTTGCGCAATGAAAAACTAGAAGCCGAAATTAATTATAAAAACTCTGAGCTAGCTTCATCTGCAATGCATTTAGTTAAAAAAGGGGAATTAGTTTCAAAAATGAAATTAGACCTTGGGCAAATTATAAAAGGTGTAAGCAACTCACAGGCAGAAGCGGAACTTAAGAAAATGATTAGATCAATAAGTGATGATGATAAAATGGATCAAGAATGGGAGCATTTTACTATGCATTTTGATCAAGTTCATAGTAATTTTGTTTCGGATCTCAAAGAAAAACATGTATCTATTTCAAATAATGAAGTTAAACTCTGTGCCTATTTACGAATGAATTTATCAACAAAAGAAATTGCACAACTTTTGAACATTTCAGTGCGAGGCGTTGAAGTTAGTCGTTATCGATTAAGAAAAAAATTGGACCTAGCAACTAATACTAGTTTATTTGATTATTTAATTACCATTTAGTGAAATACCCCTTAAAAGTAAAATCCCAATATTACTACTGTGCTTTTACCTTTATTATTCATAAATAAATTAATTATTAATTATCTGCAGGCCCTATTGGTTCTTGAGGCATAATTGAATCTGTTGAAGTTTCATCTATATTTGTTTTGGCTAAAATTGGATTACCTTCTTCATCAAATATAATTTCTTCTTCAACTTCTTTTTCATCCAACTGAGTAATAGCTGCAATTTCATCACCTTCGTCTACGCGAATTAATTTAACACCTTGTGTTGCACGTCCTTGTTCGCTAATTTGATTAACCGGCATACGAATAGTAACACCGCTAACACAAGTAATCATCAGATCTTCCACTTCGGTAACTGCTAATAACCCTACTAATAAACCTGTTTTTGCAGTTACGTTAATGGTTTTAACTCCCTTACCACCACGGTTGGTAATGCGATAATTAGCTTCCCCAGTTTCTGGATCATCAAGGAAAGTACGTTTACCATAACCATTTGCGCTTACTACCAATACGGTTTTTGATTTATCCTCTTTGTTTACACATACCATACCAACCACTTCGTCCATTTCATTATCCACATCAATTCCACTTACACCAATACCACCACGACCTGTAGGCCTTACTTTTAACTCTGGAAAACGAATAGCCCTACCACTTTTTACTGCCATCATAATTTCACAATTACCATCTGTAAGCTTAGCTTCTAGTAACTGGTCGCCTTCTTTAATATTTATGGCATTAATGCCGTTTAATCTTGGACGACTGAAATCTTTTAATCGAGATTTATTAATAATACCTTGTTTGGTACACAAAACGATGTAATGATTATTTACATACTCCTCGTCATTAAAATTTTTAACGTCAATGATTGCACGCACTTTATCATCGGGAGGAATCTGAATCATATTCTGTAATGCTCTACCCTTACTAGTTTTATCTCCTTCAGGAATCTCATACACTTTCAACCAAAAACATCTACCCATTTCTGTAAAAAATAATAAAGTTTGGTGTGTGCTAGCAACAAAAAGTTTTTCTATGTAGTCCTCCTGTCTTGTACTGCTACCCTTAGCGCCCCTGCCGCCCCTGCGCTGTTGGCGATAATCGGCTGCAGATGTTCGTTTAATATATCCTAAATGAGATATAGTAACTACTACATCTTCATCTTCAATTAAATCAAGCATATTAATTTCATCACCAACATATACAATCTCCGACTTACGTTCATCACCAAATTTTTCTTTAACTTCTATCAGTTCAGTTTTAATAATAGCATAACGCATATCTTCATTAGCAAGAATAAGTTTTAAATGCTCAATCAGGTTCATAATCTCGGCGTGTTCCTCCCTAATTTTATTAATCTCCATGCCGGTTAATCTTTGTAAACGAAGTTCTAGTACCGCCTTTGCCTGTATTTCACTCATTCCAAACTGAGTCATTAACCCATCCTGCGCTATATTGGGTGTAGATGATTCGCGAATAAGCTTGATAACTGCATCAAGATTATCCAAGGCAATAATATAACCTTCTAAAATATGGGCGCGCTCTTCTGCTTTACGTAATTCGTATTGTGTACGGCGAACAATAACCTCATGTCGAAACAAAATAAATTCACTTATAAGATCTCTTAAATTTAAAATCCTTGGTCTTCCTCTTACCAATGCCACATTATTTACACCATAAGATGTTTGTAATTCTGTTTGCTTATATAGATGATTAATTACCACTTGCGCTACTGCATCTTTTTTTAAGTCGATAACAATGCGGGTACCTTCTTTATTATTACTTTCATTATTAACATCTGAAACCCCTTCAATAGATTTGTCGTTGATAAGATCTCCAATCTTTGCCGTTAGTGTGTCTCTATTAACCTGGTATGGCACTTGGGTAATAATAATTTTCTCTCTCCCATTCTTCGCCATCTCTATATCCACCTTACCTCGCAATACTACTCTACCACGGCCTGTTAACAAACCTTCTTTAACGCCTTCAAAGCCATAAATAACCCCTCCAGTTGGAAAATCAGGGCCTTTTACATACTGAATAAGATCCTCGCAGGTAATTTCTTTATTATCAATGTATGCGATACAACCATTTATAACTTCGCTTAAATTATGCGGCATCATATTAGTTGCCATACCAACAGCAATACCACTGCTGCCATTAACCAATAACTGCGGTATTCGAGTTGGCAATACAGTGGGTTCCTTTAACGAATCATCAAAATTTAGCTGATAATCTACTGTGTCTTTTTCTATATCCTCCAACATAGCTTCTGCAAACTTTTGCATGCGTACTTCTGTGTAACGCATAGCAGCCGGCGGGTCTCCATCTTCGCTACCAAAATTACCCTGCCCGTCAATCATTTTATAACGCATGGCCCAATCTTGTGCCATACGTACCATAGTATCATATATAGCTTTATCTCCATGAGGGTGAAATTTACCCATTACCTCTCCTACAATACGTGCCGATTTTTTATACGGCTTGTTACTGTTATTACTCAACTCATTCATGCCAAATAATACACGGCGATGAACGGGTTTAAGACCATCCCTTACATCAGGCAAAGCACGCCCTACAATCACACTCATGGAGTAATCAATATAAGAAGATTTCATCTGCTCTTCAATATTAACCGGTATTATTCGGCCACGATTATGATCGTCACCTCCATTATCTAATGGCAGGTTTTCTTCGTTTAAATTGTCGTTATTTTCCATATATTTTTATAGTAAACGAAAGTACTAATTTATAATCGTTATTCGTTATAAAATCAGGTATTTTTTAATGCTATTTTTACACATATTAGGAGTCAATGTGGATATAAAAATGACTCTGTTAAATTAGCGAGATAGTGTTGATTATTATCATTTAATAATTACTCCATTCTATTATTCATCGTTACTTTTATTAACTTGCAAAAAACTTTTTATTTGAAAACAATACTCCTTATTGGCGCCGGAAAATCAACTACCGTTTTAATTGATTTTTTAATTGCTGAAGCAGAAATAAATAACTGGAAATTTATTATTGCAGATACTAACTTAAACCAGATACTATTGAAAACCAAAGCTTCTAAATTTGCCGAAGCTGTGCTTTTAGATATTAATAACGAAACCCATAGAAGTAAATTAATACAAAAAGCGCATGTAGTAATTTCAATGATGCCCCCTGACCTGCATTTTTTAATTGCTAAAGATTGTGTAGAATATCGCAAACATTTATTAACGGCCTCTTATTTAGACGATAAAATAAAAAGTCTAATGGATGAAATTAGTAATAGAAAATTATTATTTATTTGCGAGATGGGATTAGATCCAGGCATTGACCACATGAGTGCTATGAAAATTATAGATGAAATAAAAAAGAATGGAGGAAAAATAACTTCTTTTAAAAGTCATTGCGGTGGCTTAGTTGAACCAGATAGCGACAATAACCCCTGGCATTATAAAATTAGCTGGAACCCCCGTAATGTATTGCTGGCCGGACAATCAGGCGCAGTATATAAAGAAAATAATAATATTAAGAAAATAACTTATAAAAACTTATTTAATTGTGCCAATGCAATTGAATTTAAAGGATTAAAGAATCTCGCATTTTATCCCAATCGCGATTCGCTGGGTTATATAAATACATATAAACTACCTGATGCCTCAACTTTTATTAGAACTACACTACGTCATATCGATTTTTATAAAGGGTGGAATGCCATCGTACTTGCAGGATTAACCAATGATACGAATTGCATTGATGTAAGTGGATTAACCTTTAGAAATTGGTCTGCACCCATACTCCCTTTTTGTAATGAAGGGAACAAATCTATGCTTACATTCCTTGGGTTATTTGATGCAGATCTAACACCTATAACGGCAAAAACATCTGCCGATATTTTACAATACTTATTAGAAACAAAACTTAAAATGGAACCAACTGATAAAGACATGATTGCTATGATGCATGAATTTGAATACGAATTGGAAGGGAATATTAAAAAGTTGAAAAGTTGCTTAATAGTAAAAGGAGAAGATAACATGCATACTGCCATGGCAAAAACTGTTGGATTACCATTGGGTATTGCAGCGAAATTAATCCTTAATGAAACTTTACAGCTAAAAGGCTTACATATTCCAACTATCAAAGAAATTTACATTCCTGTTTTGCACGAACTAAAGAAAGAGGGAATATGTTTTACAGAAACTGTCGAATAATTTTTTAGACAATATCAGCACAAAAAATCAAACCCACTTCCTGCGCTGATACCCGAAACTGCTAGTATTGAAGTGTATTTAATTTTGCCTTTCGACTTTAAAACTAATCACATTTTATAGGGGTATAATAACTCAATGCCTCAGGGATTCTTTACAATAAATTGCTGCACCAAGTTTAAAGAATTTATATAATAAAAATACAAAATTGAATATAAATTGTAAGTAATAAAATCTTTTAATTACGACGAGTTTTCCGTTTATCTCTGTGTTTTAAAATAGGGATCCTACTTTCAACGCCACGTAGAATGCGCCCAATATTTTTTTGATGTGTTGCTATAACTAAAATGGCTACTATTAAAGCAAAACCCCTGTATAGAATTTCATTTTCGTTCCATATCCATAATACACTAATGGGTAAAAAAATAGCCGCCAAGATGGAACTTAATGATACATATCGGGTAAAATAAAGTACCAATAAAAAAATACCAATGCAACTGCAGCCAATAACTGGCTGAATAGCTAATATCATACCTAATAAAGTTGCCACCCCCTTGCCTCCTCTAAATTGAGCAAAAATGGGAAAAATATGGCCAATAACTGCCGCAGTACCTAGGCCAAGCATCAAATTTGTTCTTTCTAATTCATGTTGTAGATAAAATGGAAGAAAATTATATAGCATGACAGCAGCCATCCCTTTTACAATATCTATAACCATCACGATGGTTCCATAACCTGAACCCAAAACTCTAAAAGTATTTGTAGCCCCCATGTTTCCGCTGCCATAGTCGCGTATATCTATACCAAAAAAACGTTTACTTACTAAAAAAGCTGTTGGAATAGAACCAATTAAATAGGATGTAATAATGAGAATAAATTCTTTCATTTTGTACTCTTAGTTAAAAGTTAGAAATACGAAAATAACATAAAAATAATGTTTTAGAAATAATTTATTAATGATAGTGATAAATAATATGTTAAAGATCCTTATAATACTAAAAAAACAGTGTAAATTTAATAAATCAACTCATTATACAACATACAGATATCCACTCTCCTTTTTGAAGAGTTTTAAGTTGAGTGATTTCTTTTTGCCGCAAAGCCTCAAGCATAACTAATTCATCCGTTTTTATAAACCCACTCAATAAAATAATAGTTCCTGTTTTACCTACTTCTTTAATCGCATCTAGGTTATTAAGAATAACATTAAGATTAATATTGGCAAGAATAATATCATAAATAGGTCCGGCAGAAATTGTTTCTGACTTAATAAGATTAATTTTTTTGCAATGATTAGCTTCTTTATTTTCAATTGAATTTTCGATACTCCATGAATCGCAATCAATAGCATGAATAGATGAAGCCCCCATTTTTTCGGCCAAGATGGATAATACAGCAGTACCAGTTCCAAAATCAAGAACAGTTTTATTATTAAAATTAAGACCTTCCATTTGTTCTATCATCATATAGGTAGTCGCATGATGACCTGTACCAAAACTCATTTTTGGGGTGATAATAATTTCATGTTTTACCTGTTGGATAGTTTTATGAAAATTGGCTCTAATAGAAACAAAATCATTGACTAATATGGGCTCAAAGCTTCTCTCCCAATGCTCATTCCAGTTTTGTTGAGGCAATATTGTAATTACATAATTGATCGATTTATTTATTAATATATCTTCTAAATCTTCTTTAATAAAACTATCTTCTTTAATAAATGCTAAGAGCGATTTTTCTCTTTCTTCAAAACTTTCAAATCCTGCGTTGAATAATAATGCAATTAGTATTTCTCTTTCATTCTCTTGTGCAGTTATAAATTCAATTTGTATATAATTCATGTTATGTTTTATTAAAAAAACCGTCTCCCCAAAGGAGAGACGGCATATTATTTAAATTAATTTAAATAACCCTAATTACTCCCCTCCCCCTGCTGAGGCTTAGGTTGCATTTCTGGTTTTGGTATTAAAGCTTTACGACTCAATTTAAATTTACCCGTTTTTTGATCAACATCAAGTAGTTTAACTTTTACTTTTTCTCCTTCAGTAAAAATTCCATCCATACTTTCTAAACGTTTCCAGCTTATTTCACTAATGTGAAGTAGCCCTTCTTTTTTTGGTAAAAATTCAATAAATGCACCAAATTCTTTAATGCTTTTAACTGTTCCTTCGTAGGTATCACCAACAACGGGTACAGCTACTAAGCCATTAATCCATGTCAATGCTCTTTCTAGACTAGCTTTTTCTTTAGAGAATATGCTTACTTCGCCTCTATTGTCAACTTCTTCAATATTAATGGTAGCACCAGTTTCTCGTTGAATTTCCTGTATTACTTTACCACCAGGTCCTATAACCGCACCAATATATTCTTTATCAATAATAATTTTAACCATGCGAGGAGCATGCGGTTTAACCTCTTCTCTTGCAGCAGGCATACAAGCGTACATGGCTTCCAAAATGTGCATGCGTCCTTTTTTCGCTTGAGCTAACGCCTGTCGCATTATGTCCATACTCAAACCATCAACTTTAATATCCATTTGCACACCACAAATACCATCGCGGGTTCCAGTAACTTTAAAATCCATATCACCTAAATGATCTTCATCACCAAGTATATCCGTTAAAATAGCAAATTCATCTGCTTTTTTAATCAACCCCATAGCCACGCCACTTACGTGTTTAGCTAATGGAACACCTGCATCCATTAATGCTAATGAGCCTGCGCAAACTGTAGCCATAGATGAAGAACCGTTGCTTTCAAGAATATCACTTACTACCCTCACGGTATAAGGATATTCGCTGCCGGGCATCATTTTCTTTAGTGAGCGCATTGCCAAATTACCATGACCTACTTCTCTACGACCTACACCTC
This sequence comes from Chitinophaga pinensis, assembly GCA_945865645.1. GTDB lineage: Bacteria > Bacteroidota > Bacteroidia > Chitinophagales > Chitinophagaceae > Ferruginibacter > Ferruginibacter pinensis_B. The sequence continues at coordinate 17,856 of CAMBEI010000032.1, forward strand.
TCATCATTTTAACTTCACCGGTAGAAAATGGCGGAAAATTATAATGTAAAATAAATTTGGTATAATCTGATTTATGAGCACTTTCTACCAACAACTCATCTAAAGGGGTGCCTAAAGTAACAGTTGTAAGTGACTGAGTTTCACCTCTTGTAAATAACGAAGACCCATGTGGAGTTGGTAAATTATCGATCTCCATTTCTAGTTGACGAATATCTTCGGTACCTCTACCATCCAAACGTTTTCTATCTTGAAGAATCATATCTCTTACCACATAATATTGCAAATCGGCAAAATAATGTCCAATTAATACTTTGTCGGCATCTGGTAAATCTTCGCCTAGAAATGCTTTTACTTCTTCTTTTAATGCTGCATAAGCATCGCTTCTTTCATGCTTAGCTGATGCAGAAGATGAAATAGCGTACATTTTATCTTTTCCAAATGCTGTAATTTTTCCGTTTAGATCTTCATTACGGTATGGCTTGGTGTAATCTCTTTTGGTTGCACTTCCTACCAAATCCCTTAATTCTTCCTGCGCTTTCACCTGTAATTTAATTGCGGCATGACCGGTTTCAATAGCTTTAATTAGATCTTCTTCCTGACACTCATTACTTTCACCCTCAACCATCATGATATTTTTATCAGTAGCTGCGATGATGAATTCAAAATCAGAAGCAGCCATTTGGCTACGTGTTGGGTTTACAATCATTTCTCCATTAATTCTACCTATACGCACTTCCGAAATAATTTCCTGAATAGGAATATTAGAAACTGCCAAAGCAGCAGATGCAGCCAAACAAGCCATTGAATCTGGCATTACCTGATCATCAGATGAAATGAGGGAAACCAATACCTGCACTTCACATAAATAATCTTCCGGAAACAATGGCCTTAAAGCTCTATCTATTAATCTAGATGTAAGTATTTCGTAATCATTTAAACGCGCTTCTCTTTTAAAGAAAGAGCCAGGAATACGTCCTGCAGAACTAAATTTTTCTTGGTAATCTACCGAAAGTGGAAAAAAACCTTGTCCGGGCTTTGGCTCTTTGTTTGCAACAACCGTTGCCAATAAAATACAATTTCCCTGGCGAACAGTAACTGAACCATCAGCCTGGCGGGCCATTTTACCTGTTTCGATGGTTACCATGCGGCCCCCTCCTATATCAAACGTAACTGATTTGGGATTTAATAAAGACATAATTCAATTTTGGATTAGAGATTAACGATTGAAGATTTAAATAAAATCGAAACCTATGATGATTAAATATTGTAAAAAGAATAATTCCCAACTTTAAAATGTAGTTGGGAATTAAAATATTTACATAGTTGGAATAGTTTATTTACGTAACCCTAATTTCTCAATTAAAGCTCTATAACCGGTAAGATCGTGTTTGCTGAGATAAGTTAGTAAACGCTTACGTTGCCCCACCATCATCATTAAGCCTCTTTGTGAAGAGAAATCTTTTCTGTTGATTTTCAGGTGATTTGAAATGTGGTTGATACGCTCAGTTAATAAAGCGATCTGACCTTCAATTGAGCCTGTATTGGTAGCTTTAGCTCCAAAATTTGTGAAAATATCTGATTTTTTTTCGATTGTTAAATACGGCATCTTTGTTTTTTTAATAACGTCTTTGTTATGTTTCTTTTTAATTTGGTTGCAAAAGTACAGAGAAATATTGATTTTTAAGTGAAATTTAAGTATTTTTTTGAATATTACCATAATATGAACACAACATTTGCCATAATTGGATGCGGAAGAATTGCAAAGCGCCATGCCGAGCAAATGATTAAACACGGAAACCTGGTGGCAGTTTGTGATATTATACCAGCAAAAGCCGATGAACTGGCTATGCTACATAATGCAAAAGCCTATTACTCAATTGAAGAATTGCTGCAGATAGAAACAGGTTTAAGCCTGGTGGCAATTTGCACCCCCAATGGCTTGCATGCCCCCCACTCCATTCTTGCGCTGGAAGCAGGTCACCATGTTTTGTGCGAAAAACCGCTTTGTATTAATATCGAAGATGGGAAGAGCATGATTGCTGCGGCTGAAAAAGCGGATAAAAAACTATTTGTGGTTAAGCAAAACCGCTACAATCCTGCAGTTGCATTTTTAAAAAGCCTGATTGTAGATGGTAAACTGGGTAAGATTTACAGCTTTCAGATAAACTGTTTTTGGAACCGGCCCGAAGCCTACTATAAAGACTGGAAGGGCAGCAAAGAACTAGATGGTGGTTCACTTTTTACCCAATTCAGTCATTTTATTGATTTGCTGTATTGGCTGTTGGGCGATGTGGCTGCTGTTAAAGCAATTACCCAAAATTTTGCCCACCCGTCAATTGAATTTGAAGACACAGGTATTATTGCTTTTGAAATGCAAAGTGAAGCCATAGGCTCTTTAAATTATACAGTTAACAGTTTTGAAAAAAATATGGAAGGTTCGTTTACTGTTTTTGCTGAAAATGGCACTGTAAAAATTGGCGGACAATACCTGAATGAACTGGAGTATTGCAATGTTAATGGAATAAACAAACCCGATTTACCAGTTGGTAATCCGGCTAACGGCTATGGATTTTACCAGGGCAGCATGAGTAACCATGATAAAGTGTATGAGAATTTAATAAAAGCTTTGGATGATGATAATCATGAATTTGCCAGTGCAAAAGAAGGATTGAAAACTGTGGAGATCATCCAAAAAATATACAACAACCTGTGAATACAACCATCATATTCACTGTGACTACAGATTTAAGTTACGACCAGCGCATGATACGTATCTGCACCTCTCTTGCAAATGCTGGCTACGATGTAACCTTGGTTGGCAGAAAAGTATCATCTTCTATCCCACTCACAGACCAGCTTTTCAAACAGAAAAGAATCAACTGCCTGTTTGAAAAAGGCAAACTATTTTATGCGGAATATAATATCCGGGTGTTCTTTTACCTGTTATTTAAAAAGATCGATTGTGTTGGTGCGATTGACCTTGATACGATACTCCCCTGCTATTTTATCTCCCAAATAAAAAAAACAAAGCGGGTTTATGATGCGCATGAACTTTTTTGCGAAATGAAGGAAATTGTTACCAGGCCAGCAATTTATAAACTCTGGAAAAGAATTGAACGCTTTACAGTTCCAAAATTCTCATCAGGATATACGGTTAACCAACCCATTGCAGATGAGTTTGAAAAAATGTACGCTGTGCATTATAAGGTGATCAGGAATATTGCATTGCTTAAAGATATTCAGTACACAGAAAAAAAAGAAAAATTCATTCTGTATCAGGGTGCTGTAAATGAAGGCCGGAGTTTTGAAACACTGATACCTGCCTTTAAAAACATCAATTGCAAACTGATCATTTGCGGTGATGGTAATTTTATAGAACAGGCAAAGCAATTGGTTGCTGATAATAATTTAGGCGACAAAGTAATCTTTAAAGGTAAAATAAAACCGGAAGAATTATCCGTAATTACACAGCAGGCTTATATCGGGATAACGTTGTTTGAAAACAAAGGGTTAAGTAATTATTATTCTTTAGGTAACCGTTTTTTCGATTACCTGCATGCCGGCATTCCACAGCTTTGTGTAAATTATCCCTTGTATAAAGAAATCAACGATCAATTGCCCATTGCAGTATTGATTGATGATATCAGCGCAACAAATATTGCCGCCCAATTGAACAATTTACTGGCAAATGAGGTTTTGTATAATGAATTGCAGCAAAACTGTTTAACCCTGCGTCAAACATTAAACTGGCAAAATGAAGAAAAAAAATTAATTCAGTTCTATAAAAGTACTCTTGGATAAGTATTTACATATCGTTTGTCTTGAAATTCCCTATCCTGCTGATTATGGTGGCGTTATTGACCTGTTTTATAAAATAAAATCATTGCATAAGTTGGGCATAAAAATTCACCTGCACTGTTTTACAAAAGATCACAAACCACAGGATGAATTAAATAAATACTGCGAAACAGTAAATTATTATCCCCGTAAAAAAAACAATAGCAGCTTCTCATTACGCACACCACTAATTATAAACAGCAGGGTTAATGCAAATCTAATATCCAACTTACAAAAAGATAATCACCCGGTTTTGCTGGAAGGTATTCATTGCACTTATTATTTAAAAACCGGCCAACTTAATAACAGAAAAATAATTGTACGCCTCCACAATACCGAGTTTGAATATTATAAACAACTAGCCCAACAGGAAAGAGACATATTAATTAAAATGTATTACTTAAATGAGAGCAGATTATTGAAAAAGTATGAAAATAAGATTGCAAATAAAGCAACTTTTTTATCTGTTAGCAATCAAGATGTGGTTTTATACAAACAGTTATTTAAAGCCGAGAATATTACTTTTTTGCCAGTATTTTTACCTTATTCTATAGTTTGTGGAAAAGAAGGCAAAGGGAATTTTTGTTTATATCATGGTAATCTTGCCATTAATGAAAATGAGGAAGCTGCTTTATGGTTATTGAAACACGTTTTTAGCAAATTGGCCATCCCTTTTGTAATAGCAGGCAGAAATCCATCAAAAAAATTACAACAGCTTACACACAGACATCAGCATACCTACCTGGTTGCAAACCCTACTGACAAAGAAATGCAGGATATGATTGGCAAAGCTCATGTTCACGTATTGCCCTCCTTCAATAATACGGGCATTAAATTAAAATTATTGAACGCCATGTTTAATGGGCGGCATTGTTTGGTTAATAAAGCTGCTGTGAAGGGATCGGAAATTGAAATTTTTTGTCATATTGCTGATGATGCATTATCCTTTCAAAAAAAAATTGAATCCTTATATTTATTACCTTTTACCGAGCAGGAAATACTTCAACGACAAGATTTATTACAAACTATATATAACAATGAAAAAAATGCTAAGGAGCTTATGACATTTCTATGGTAGCATTATCCCAAACCTTACCCATTTCTGTTTTAATGGTACGTGCCGGAAATTTTTTTATGACCATATAATCATGGGTTGCCATTATAATAGTGGTGTTATAATCTCTGCAGATATGAAAAAGTAACTGCATGATTTCATCGCTGGTTTCTGGATCAAGATTTCCTGTTGGCTCATCAGCAAGTATTAATTTAGGTGAATTCAGTAATGCTCTAGCTACATCCATGCGCTGTTGCTCCCCACCACTAAGCTCAAAAGGCATTTTAAAACCTTTTGTTTTAAGGCCAACTTTTTCAAGAACATCAGCGATTTTTTCGTCCATTAGTTTTTCATCTTTCCAACCGGTAGCATTTAAAACAAACTTCATATTTTCATTCACGTTTCTATCAGTAAGTAATTGAAAATCCTGAAAAACCACACCTAGATTACGGCGCAAAAAAGGCACTGTCTTCCAATTTAATTTTTTTAATTCATGCCCTGCAACCCAGCCATCTCCTTCTGTTAATTGTAAATCTCCATACATAGTTTTCAACAAACTACTTTTTCCTGTACCGGTTTTTCCAACTAAATACACAAATTCTCCCTTATTTACCGAAATGTTTACATCACTTAAAATAAGACTATCACCCTGGTATATATTTACATTTTTTAATTCAACTATTGATTGCGACATGGTCAATTTTTATCTTTTGGTTAAAAATATTTATATTTCTGTTCAACATTATATTTAACAAGTTCTGTTTACCAATTGGAAACTTTTATCATAGTACAATAATACAGTTTGTCTCTTGAAAATTAATTAATAAATTATATTCTCATCCATTAAATTAATTAACAATTCCTTCTTTTTACCTGCCTCCACCCTGCCAATAACCTGCGCTGCAATGCCTAAATCATTAGCTGCAGCAATCATGGTATCCGCATCTACAGCATCGCAATAAATCTCTAAGCGACAGCCCATATTAAACACTTCATACATTTCTTTATTATTGCTGCCACTGTTATCCTTAATGATATTGAAGATCTCTGGCGTATCAAATAAATTATCCTTTACTATTTTAAAATTACCAGGCAAGTATTTCATGCATTTTGTTTGTCCACCACCACTGCAATGTATAACTCCATGAATTTTATTGAAATGATTCTGCAATAGACCTCTCATTAAAGGTGCGTAAGTTCTGGTTGGACTTAAAATAAGTTGTCCGATGGTGGTTGTAAGTTGTGATTTGGACAAATCCCCCTGCGCATGAGTTGTGAGTGTAATAATGTCAGTAAGCTTTTGCTTGCCGATGTACACAACATCCTCTGGCAGATTTGTGTCAAAACTCTCTTTAAAATTATCCGCATAAAACTTGCTGAGAATATCATGCCGAGCGCTGGAAAGGCCATTGCTTCCAATGCCGCTGTTGTATGCTGTTTCGTAGGTTGACTGCCCATAACTGGCAAAACCAACAATTACATCACCTGCTTTTATTTTTTCATTGCTGATAATTTTATTTTTTGGCCAACGGCTAGCCATGGTACCATTTACTGCAATAGTACGAACCACATCCCCCACATCAGCTGTTTCGCCACCCAAATAATGAATATTTACCCCAAAACTTCTTAATTGTTCAAATAATTCTTGAGAGCCATTGATAATCTGTTCCAATACTATGCCTGGAATAAGTTTTTTATTGCGATCAATAGTGCTATTAAAAACGATGTTGTCATAGATGCCTACGCAAAGCAGATCATCCAAATTCATCACAATAGCATCCTGAGCTATACCTTTCCAAACTGAAATATCACCAGTTTCTTTCCAGTATAAATATGCTAGGATGCTTTTGGTACCCGCCCCATCTGCATGCATGATGTTAACCCAATCCTTATCCCCCCCCAAAAAGTCGGGATAAACTTTGCAAAAAGCATGTGGATAAAGTCCCTGATCAAGGTTTTTAACCGCAGCATGTACTTCTTCTTTTTGAGCAGATACACCACGTTTAGTATATAAAGACATTGATAATTTAAAATATTAGATAGTAAGATAAAATAAATATGCCGCAAATTACAAAGCAATTATCCAATATCAAATATAAAATTATCAATTAGATTTGCATTTTTAAAATATGCAAATACATCAAGACATATCAAAACTGCCGGAATTTAAAAATGCAGTTATTACAATCGGTACTTTTGATGGGGTTCATCTTGGTCACCACCAAATAATTGATAGCTTAAAAGTAGAGGCTTTAAAAGTTAACGGAGAATCTGTAATTGTTACTTTTCATCCCCATCCACGTAAAATTATTTCATCTACAATCACAGGCTTAAGACTAATTAATACATTAACAGAGAGAATTGAATTATTTGAGAAAACAGGTATTGACCACCTTGTGGTTGTTCCCTTTACAGATTATTTTGCTAACCAAACAGCTGAAGAATATATACAAGAATTTTTAGTTACTAAATTCCAACCTCATACCATCATCCTTGGTTTTGACCATCATTTTGGTAAAGATCGTACCGGCGATTATACCCTTTTATTAAATAAGAAAGCTATATATAATTATACCCTTAAGGAAATACCCGAACATATACTTAATACCATTAAAGTAAGTAGTACCAATATTAGAAATGCAATTCTTCAGGGGCATATTGAAGAAGCCAATAGTTTATTAGGTTACCATTTTTTCTTTGAAGGAGAAGTTTTTCATGGCAATAAAATTGGCCGTAAAATTGGCTATCCTACTGCTAATTTAAAAAGCACTGATGAAGAAAAAATTGCTTTGGGTGATGGAATTTATGCAGTATATACCGAAGTAGAAGGTAATTCTTATAAAGGTATGATGAGTATAGGATTTAGACCAACAATTAATGGAAAAACAAGGGTTACAGAAGTGAATATTTTTAATTTCGACAAAGACATATATGGGCAATCCATTAGGGTTATTGTAAAAAAATATTTACGCGCAGAAGTAAAGTATAATAATTTAGAAGAGTTAACCCTACAATTACATAAGGATAAGGAAGAGAGTTTGCGCTTCTTGTAGCAATTCGCC
>CAMBEI010000033.1 GCA_945865645.1 Chitinophaga pinensis
ATTACTATTAGTATCGAAACTTACTTTCAGCCTGAGTACAGCAATCCTATTAATGGTGAATTTATGTTTGCCTACCGAATCACTATTAAAAATAATAATATTTTTCCTGTAAAACTCCTACGTCGTCGTTGGCATATTTATGATAGTAATGGAAGTCCACGCGAAATTGAGGGAGAAGGTGTTGTGGGTGTTCAGCCAATAATTAACTCAGGCGAATCTTATCAGTATGTTAGTGGTTGTAGCCTTCAATCGGAAATAGGCAAAATGAATGGCACTTATCTTATGGAAAATATTAATAATAAGAAGACCTTTGATGTTATTATTCCTGCATTTGAGTTGTGTGTTCCTTTCAAGCTTAATTAATTTAACTATTTTTATACATGATTTTAGTTTATCTTTAACCGGATATGATAAGTTAATTATTTACTAGTAATTGGTTATATATTTTTATTTTGTTGAGAGTGGGGTACAAATTTATATTATTACTATAATTAATAAAATATGGCAAAGATTACATTTTCAAACAGCAGTAACGATTTTTATCAAAGCTTAAAAGCATCGGTAGATGCTTATTTTACTGATAATAAAATTAAAAAAACAGGCGATTGGAGGCTTTTTAGTAAAACTATTATTTTAATTGGTTCTGCTATTGCAATGTATTTGTTGTTAATGCTTGGTTATGATAATTTAAATATATTTTCTGCATTGGTTATTTGTGGTTTTTTGGGTTTTGTGTTTGCATCAATAGGTTTTAGTGTTATGCACGATGCCAATCATGGAAGTTATTCCACTAAGCCCAAACTTAATGATTTAATAGGATTAAGTGCAAATGCATTAGGAGCAAGTTCTTTTTTCTGGAAACAGAAACATAATATTATTCATCATACGTACACCAATGTAGATGGAATTGATGATGATATCGCTAAAAGTCCAATTATTCGACATTGCGAATCACAAAAGTGGGTTCCAGCACATAAAATACAGCATTTGTATTTAGTTCCTGTTTATGCTTTGTCTTCTATTTTTTGGATTTTTTTTATGGATTTTACGAAATATTTCAAGCATAAAATAAATACAACAGAGGCTTGGAAAATGTCTGCAAAAAATCACGTTGTATTTTGGATTACAAAACTAGGTTACCTAATTTTTTATATTATTTTGCCTATAATGGTTTGGGGCATTTTGCCATGGATGCTAGGTTTTTTTATACTTAATGCGGCAATGGGGTTAACCTTGTCTTTTGTATTTCAATTAGCACATGTGGTAGAGAAGACTGGATTCGAGCATGTAGATTTAGATGAAACAAAAAATATAGAAACTGCTTGGGCTGAGTTTCAAATGAAAACAACCTCAAATTTTGCAATGGACAATAAAGTAATTTCTTGGTTTGTTGGTGGTCTTAATTATCAAATTGAACACCATCTTTTTCCTAAGGTAAGCCATGTACATTATCCGGCTATTAGTAAGTTAGTAATGGAAAAATGTGCTATATATAATATACCATACCATAAATATGATACCATGAGTGAAGCCCTGTTTTCGCATTTTAGGGTAATGAAAAGTTTGGGAAAAAGATCAGAAATTTTACACCAACAAGTTAAAGCGGCTTAGCTTCGCAAGCATTATTTCTAATTTTAAGGCTTATATTTTGCTTGCTGAAATATTTTTTCAGCATCTGTGTCTAATAATTGCTGTAAACTAGTATTAGAATTTTTTCGCATATATTTTTTTACAATCTGCCATCCTGCAAAGCTGCCTATATTGCCTGGGGATGACTCTCCTAGCTCCTGCGTTTTTGGCCCCTCACCAATATAATTTTTAATAATATTGTTATCAATAGTTTGTAAAAAATTGTTTTGTACAAACAAATCCCAAACCGCAGTCTCATGTTGGTAAACAGCTTTTAGCTGCTCTTTAGTATAACCAATTAATTTATATTCCTCTTTATTTGGCAACAGTTTACTAAGCACAAAAAGGCGTTTCCCTTTTTCTACCATTTGCAGTACAAGTGGTTGATCTTGCATTTTTTCTGGAAAAAGATCATTTAAAATATTCTTCATACAGTTTATCGATATGTAATCAGCTTCAAATCGATTGCTTATATATCTAGGGTAAGTTTCCTGTACAAAAGTTGAATTATACAAAGAAAAATTTCTTCCTAAATGATGTTGAAGCCCAATAATTATTGCATCATCGCTAAGTATATCTCCATACCCGTCGATCGGACCTATATAGGTAATGATTTTTTTTCGGTCTTTAAAATTTGGGAAATAATATTTCACATATTGCAAGCCCTGTTTTATCTCTTTTTCATAAGGAGTAAAATCTTTAAAAACAAGTAGGGCTGTATCATATACATTTTTATAAGCCCCAGTAAAACTATGTACATACTGGGCTAAACTATCGGCTGACCATTTTAGGTCTGCATTTAAAATTGTAGATAAAAAATTTCCTACAAATGAAGGGTATTTAGATAGTAGTATATCTAAATTTGTGGCATAATTGATTGTGTCAATAGTAAATAATGCTTTTTCAAACCGCATGGTAGTTACATTAATTTTTATATCAGATACATCCGGTATTTTATCGTTGTTACTGCAGGAAACCATAGCACAGGCAGTAATTAGAAATACAAAAGCTATTCTCATTATCTTATTTTAACTTTGCAAGTATAAAAAATTATTTCTAAATATAAAGTTAAGCCTGATTAAGGCTTTGTGGTATGAAAATATTTTTAGCACAGCAAAACTATCATATTGGCAATTTTGAAAGCAATACGGAAAAAATTATCCATGCTATAGAAACCGCCAAACAACAAGGCGGCGACCTAATCGTTTTTAGCGAACTGAGCATTTGTGGCTATGCCCCTCGTGATTTTTTAGATTTTGAAGATTTTATTTGTAAAAGCTATGTTGCAATTAACAGTATAAAAAAACACGCCGATAACATTGGGGTATTGATTGGTGCTCCAGCTTATAATCTGGCAAAAAAGGGCAAAGGTTTATTTAATGCTGCCTTTTTATTATATGAAAAACAAATAAAATCAATTGCACATAAATCCTGTTTGCCTAACTACGATGTTTTTGATGAGTATCGCTATTTTGAACCAGGGTATGAATGGGTCGTTATGGAATTTAAAGGGAAAAAATTAGCAGTAACTATTTGTGAAGATATTTGGAACCTAGGTGATGACCCTTTGTATCGATCTTGTCCTATGGATGAATTGATTAAACAAGCACCTGATGTGATGATTAATTTATCAGCATCACCTTTTGATTATACCCATAATGAAGACCGAAAAGCAACGATTAAAGCCAATGTAATTAAATATAAGTTACCCTTATTTTATTGTAATGCGGTAGGGAGTCAAACTGAGATAGTTTTTGATGGTGCTTCTCTCGTTTTTGATGCATCTGCCAATCTTTGTGGACAACTTCCTATGTTTGAAGAATCTATTCAGTCATTTATTTTAAAAGAGGATGGAACCATTGACTCGCCGGTATTAGAATTAGCCAATACACTCCCTGATAAAGAGCTTGATCTAACCCAATTTGAAGAAAATTTTAATATTAAACAAGTTCATGATGCTATCGTTTTAGGTATTAGCGATTATTTTAAAAAAATGGGTTTTAAAAAGGCCATACTTGGTAGTAGCGGAGGAATCGACAGTGCTGTTACGTTAGCACTTGCTTGTAAAGCACTCGGAAAAGATAATGTGATGGCCGTATTAATGCCTTCTCAATTTTCCTCAGCGCATTCTATTAAAGATGCAGAGGAATTAAGCAATAATCTTGGTAATTCATACAATATTATCCCAATTGAAAATATATACAACAGCTTTTTAAATGAACTTAAACCCATTTTTAAAGATTCACAGTTTGGGTTAGCTGAAGAGAATATTCAAAGTAGAAGCAGGGGTAATTTATTAATGGCCATTGCAAATAAATTTAACTATATTTTATTAAACACATCTAATAAAAGTGAGTTAGCAACAGGCTATGGTACACTTTATGGCGATATGGCAGGAGGCATTGGGGTATTGGGAGATTGCTATAAGTTACAAGTGTATGCATTGGCAAAATATATTAACACAGATAAAGAAATTATACCCAATAATATAATTAATAAACCACCTAGTGCAGAGCTTAGGCCCCAACAAAAAGATTCGGACTCATTGCCAGCATATGAAATTCTTGATAGAATATTATATCAATATATTGAACGAACACAGGGGCCTGATAAAATTAAAGCACAAGGATTTAATCCGCAGTTAGTAGATCAAATATTGAGGATGGTAAATATTAATGAATATAAACGCAATCAGTTTTGTCCAATAATTCGAATCTCTCCAAAAGGTTTTGGGGTGGGAAGAAGGATGCCAATTGTTGGCAAGTATTTAAGTTAAGAATACTAGTACAAAAGTATTTCCTATTATATTTTTTCAACTACCACTGCCGTGCCATATGCAAGTACTTCATTAATACCTGCCATTACTTCATTGGCATCGTATCGCATATTAATAATAGCATTAGCGCCCCTTTCGTTGGCATGTTGAATCATATATTGGTAAGCCTCTTCTCTGGTTTTTTCGCAAAGGTCTACATAGATACTTAATTTACCACCAAATAGGGATTGAAAACCACCTCCTATATTGCCAATTAAGCTTCTACTTCTAACAGTGATGCCCCTTACTAGGCCTAGATGTTTAACAATTCGATATCCTTCTAATGTGTTTGATGTGGTAATTAATTGTTGTTCTAGCATAAATTTTTTTATTAAAGTTACATTCATTTGAGTTTAATTAATGAAATTTGCTAATAATGAATGCAACTGTATACAAAAGTACCGGCAGTTGGTATATTGTAAAAGATGACGCCGGTAATCAATTTAATGCCCGTATGTTGGGCAAATTTAAAATTGACGGACTAACCAGCACTAATCCAATTGCTGTTGGTGATGTGGTTAATATTGAAATGGAAAATGAAATTGAAGGATCGGTTACGATTACTGAAATTAAAAAACGCAAAAATTATATTACCCGCACCTCTCCTGCCAATAAACATCAGCATCATATTATTGCATCTAATTTAGATCAGTCTCTTTTATTTGCTACACTTAAAGATCCAAAGACATCACAAGGGTTTATCGATAGATTTTTAATTACCTCCGAGGCCTATCATATTTCTTCAATTATTATTTTTAATAAAAGCGACTTGTATAGAAAAAAAGAAGCAGACAAGTTTGCCGAAGTAAAAAGTATTTATGAAGCCATTGGCTATATAGCGGTTTCTATGAGTATTGAAAATGGGGATGGAGTGGAAGCCGTTAAAGCTATGTTGAAAGACAAAGTGACTTTGTTGAGCGGCCATTCTGGGGTAGGAAAATCAACTTTTATTAATACGGTTTTTCCGTCCCTTAAATTAAAAACACAGAATGTAAGTGGCTGGAGCGGAAAGGGACTACATACCACTACCTTTGCCGAAATGTTTGATCTTCCTTTGCCTGGGAGTGGCAAAATTATTGATACACCAGGGATAAGAGAATTAGGGCTTGTTGATATTTCTAAAAAAGAACTTTCGCATTATTTTCCCGAAATGCGCGCTTTAATTAATGATTGTCAGTTTAATAACTGTATGCATTTAGATGAACCGGGTTGTGCCATTAAATCGTCTGTTAATAAGGGCTCCATAGCTATGGATCGGTATATTAGCTATTGCAATATTTTAGAAACGATAAGTGAAAAAACTTATTAATCATCTATTATTCTTTAATAGGCTTAATTGCCACCTTTCCATTTTGCTTTTTTTTCAGCTTTTATTGCTTTTTCATCGCCAGCTAATATTTTTTCAGCACCTATATTTCTGCCATTTGTAGGACAACCTACTTTTTCTTTTTTAGAAAAAATTCTGCTTATAAAACATCCACTCAATAAAAAAGAAGCCGTTACGCAAATAAGTATTATTTTTTTCATGTATTAAAGATAATATTTTATTAATTAAAAATCGCTATGCCTAGTAGCATCAAATAATGCACTAAACAGGGTTGTTAAACCATCCACTATACATCACATAATTTTCGGCAATACGTTTTATTTCTCCATTGATCATTTCCTCACTAATATCTTTTACTTTTTTTGCAGGCACTCCAGCATAAATACATCCAGGTTCTACAATAGTGTTTTCTAAAACCACAGCACCTGCTGCAATAATACTGTTGCTTTCAACAGTAACATTATCCATTATGATGGCTCCCATGCCAATAAGTACGTTATCTTTTATTACGCATCCATGCACAATTGCATTATGCCCAATACTTACGTTATTTCCAATATGGGTAGCTGCCTTTAGATAAGTGCAATGAATTACTGCACCATCCTGCACATTTACTTTATTGCCCATACGAATAATATTCACATCGCCTCTTAAAACGGCATTAAACCACACACTGCAATCATTACCCATTTCTACATCACCCACAATAGTGGCATTAGGGGCTATAAAACAATTATTTCCAAACTTTGGAACTACCCCTTTTACTGGAAGAATTACTGGCATACAATTATTTTAATGATGAATTATATTGCTAAAGTAAAGCGATATTATTTAAATAGATTTTTATAATGGATAAGTGGTTTATTTTTCTTTAAAAATATTAATTGAATAAAAAAATTGCTAAAAGTGGTTATGTGGAGATACCTTAATTTTGTATTAACCTTAATTGATTATGACTAATAGGGAACTTTTTTTAAATTATGTAGGACAAACATCCGAAACACCACTTTGCCTAGAAATAATAAAGGCAACGGGATGCAAATTGTTTGATGCAGAAGGGAAAGAATATATTGATTTGATAGGCGGAATTAGTGTTTGTAATGTGGGTCATCGCCATCCCAAAGTTATTGACGCAATAAAAAAACAGCTAGATAGTTATTTACACATTATGGTTTATGGAGAGTTGGTACAGAGCCCACAGGTGCAGTATGCAAAAACCTTAATCAAACACTTGCCAGCTTCACTCAATTCGGTTTTTTTTACCGCATCTGGTAGCGAGGCAACAGAAGGAGCCATGAAATTGGCTAAAAGATTCCAGAATCGTACACAAATCATCTCATTTAAAAACTCATATCATGGAAGTACGCAGGGGGCATTGAGTGTAATGGGTAGCGAATATTGGCAGCAGGCTTTTCGCCCCTTATTACCCGATATATTACAAATGAATTATAACTCGTTTCAAGATCTTGAAAATATAACTGAGCGAACAGCGTGTGTAATTGCCGAAACTATACAGGCCGAAGCTGGTGTGTTAGTTCCACAAAACGATTGGCTTAAAGCAGTCAGAAAAAAATGTGATGAGACTGGAACTCTATTGGTATTAGATGAAATTCAATGCGGCTTTGGGCGTAATGGCACATTATGGGCTTTTGAACAGTTTGATGTAGTACCCGATATTTTATTGTTGGGCAAAGCTCTAGGAGGGGGTATGCCATTGGGTGCTTTTGTTGCCAATAGAACAATCATGAATTCTTTTACACACGATCCCATACTTGGGCATATTAATACTTTTGGGGGGCATCCTGTTTGCTGCGCTGCTGGTTTGGCAGCCTTTGAGGTGCTTCTGCAAGAGAATTTAATTGCTGTAGTAAAAGAAAAAGAATCATTATTTATTTCATTACTAAATCATCCCAAAATAAAAGTAGTTCGAAGTTGTGGATTAATGATGGCTGTTGAATTTGATAGTTTTGAAACAAATAAAAAAGTAATTGACGCATTAATTGGGCAAGGAGTGTTTACCGATTGGTTTTTATTTGCCTCCAATTGTTTGCGTATAGTGCCACCGTTACCTATAAATGAACAGGAAATAAATACTGCCTGTGCTAAAATTATAGATGTGTTAAATGTAATTTAATAGATTGTTATTAATTGGGATGATAAATACTTTCTGCATTTTTATATACCATTACTTTATCCAGCGTCATAGTTTTTGTTTTTTTTCTAGGTATATTCCTACAGGCATTAACAAAAATGATCGGTTTGGTAAAATGATTTTTTTTATATTTCTACTATGAATTGAAAAATATTTTTAAATTTATAGTAGAAATATAATGAATTTACTCAAAAATTGTATTATCGACTTGCAATTAGTAATTTAAAAATCTAATCCTAAAGCAATATATAAAACTGGCTTATTCTTAAAGAAACCACTCATTGGCCAGCCTGCATCAAATTTTACAAAATAACCAAGTAAAGTACTTCGGGCACCAAACCCATAGCCCCCCGCAAAAGGCCCAAGACCTCCAGCTTTAACTTTTACCTGCACTGGGGGCTCACCATAAACAACTTCGGGGCGTTTTAGCTTTGTGTATGCTCCATTCCAAGCGGTTCCTAAATCAATGAACTGAATAATCTGAAAATTATTGAGGAAAGAATTATTAATGGTTCGATTAAAAAAAGTTGAAACTATGGGTAACCTTAACTCACTATTAATTACAATAGAATTATTTCCATTGGCAACATTTTGTATATATCCACGCATATTTACAGCCAAACTTTGAAAAGCATAATTCTGGTCATTGGCAGGTTTGTTACTGCTATTAAAGTACCTTTCTTTTATCAATAAGCCGTTAGCATCATATTTTTCATTTTGCCCAAACATGAGCCATCCATCTACGCCTCCTAAATAATAAATCATTTTTTGATTTCCCCAGCTGAAATCACCTGCCGCCCTGCTTGCCCAAATAAAGTTTCGATAAATAGGATGATAATATCGAGCATCAAATCCAAAATTAAATGTGGTTGGTCCATCGGCAAATTTTACTTTATTAACTTGCCTATTCCAATCAATAAAAAATTTATACTTTAATCCATTTGATATATTCATCGCGGCGTTTAAACTATTATCATACACATATTCTAGATGCGTAGTGGAGTAAAATTTTTTATCTTCCTCCTCTATCAGTGAATTTGGATCTAGGGATGCGTAAACAAATTTATCTGAACGTATACCTGTGTATAAACGAATACTTTTGCTTGCATCAAATGGGTATGAAATATTTATCTGGTATAAGTTAGTATAGTACCTGCCTAAAAAATTTCCATTTTGATCTCCTGCCTCCTGCACATTACGGTAATAAGTACTGCCCCAGTCAATTCGTCGCTTATAATTTTGATAGCTCATCAGCCATTCATTATCTTTTAAATTAGAACCAAATTTAAAACCTCCTGTAATTTTTACGTCTTCCATTAGTTCGGTAGTTCCCAAACGAATAAGCCCATTTAGTACCGACCCAGAATTAAGCATAATTGGCCCGCTGCCTCCACCATAAGCCTGGTAACGATTTACTAAAACAGAGCCGCCGCTGTTTACCCCCAAGGATCCATAATCCACAGAAAATTTAGCTGGCCTATACCTATATTTTTTTATTGTTTTTAATACCTCGTACTTATATGCAGTAACCGAAATATTGTTGATATCGACGCTGTCTTTTTTCTCATTGGTAAATTCTGTTTGAAAAAAATCATCCTCTTTTTTAACAGGTTCTGCAACTAACAATACTTTTTTAATAGATGTAGTATCTTGATATTCGCCCATAATTTTTTTCATGTATTCAGTTGGCTGTGCAGTAATATTTCTGCGGCGCAACGTATTTTCATCAATCTTTAATTTGTATAAAACTTTTTCATCACTTTGCCTAGTTACTTCACTTACTTGGTTGTTATCACCCGCAATTCGAGTTTCGCCTAATGTACTTTGATAATTTGATAAAGGAAAGGTATATGCCGAATCACTGGAAATAGAAACCACTGCCACCGAATCAACATCTGTTTTTTTATATACCCTTAAGGTACTGTCCACTTCTATGGCACTAGGGTTTCGTAAAATTTCATTAGCAATTATAACTAAGGTGTCTAATCCTTCTTTTTTGGTGATAAAAAATCCAGCATAACGATTACCAACCCCATTTTCATCGCTTACAAACGTAAAATGAGTTTCGTTGTATTGCATTGGGTTACTAGCATTACCATATTTTAAATGCGATAACTGTGTAATTTGATTTAACTCGGCCCTATCGCCAAAATTAGTTACTAAAAATATATTGTACTTGCTATCGCTTGGCAATATGGTATCACCATTTTTTGCAGCAGGATTAGGCCTATTACTTGCAAAAATAATTCCCGTTTTATTTGGAAAGGCAACAAAGGATGCGTCTAGATCATCATACACATCATTGGTAATTTGTTTTACTTTTTCATTTTTAATTTCTAATGTAAAAATATCGGTATGTCCGTTTTTAACGGCAGTTATTAAAAGGGTATTGCTGTTGAGCATATACTTCATGTCCTGCACCTGATCAAACTGTTTAGTAAGGTCAAGCTTATATTGTTTAAATCGGGTGATGATGTCGTAAACAAACAAATTCAATTTTCCATCCTTACTGTATAAAACAGCAATTCTAGTTCCCTTCGGATCCCATGCCATTAAGGGATAGTTGGGATTTATTTCATTTTTATAACTGCGAATCCCATATTTTAAAAGAGTCTTATTTTCAAAGTCATCATTGTAAATTACCCTTATAATTCCTTTATTAAACTGAGTTACCACATATGCGTTATTGCGCTTGTTTGGATTTACATTAAACCTAAAATAATCAAGTCTATTATTAATTTCAAACCCATCTATATAATTACCTTTAGGATATGGTTTCCTTTTGGCAATGTCTTTGTAATATTTATCATCCTGATACTCCAAAAATTCTATCAACACATCTTTAAATTTCTTTTTACAAACCTGCATACAGGCTTTGTTTAAATTTTTATAGATAGTAGCTAAATACAATAAGTAAGTCACATTTTCTTTCTTGTATTTTTCTTCAATAAAATACCAAAAAGCATGGCCTGCAATTTGTGGCTTTGAAAAAGAAAACTTGGAAAACTTACTATAATTGCCGCTCAGGATTTCACTTTTAAGTTCATCATCAAGTTGGGTACTCCAGTTTTGAGCTAGGTAATTAATATAGCCATCAGTAAGCCATTTTGGTAAATCAAGTAATGCCTGATTGCTCGCAATTTCGCCAATATTATCACCAAACAAACGATTTTCGGTTAATATTTGGGCTATGCCTTTTCTTATTTGTAGACGTAATTTTTGATGATCTGCTTCAAAATAAATGACTACTTTATTATTTACTAGTTTAGTACCACCATTATTTTGCCAATCAATACCTAAACCAATATTACTTTGTTGCATATCCGCATATTCACTATATAAAATGATGTTGGCTCGCCTTTGTAAACTATATTCTGCAGCAGCTTCCATTTGAGGCAATTCTTTTTCGGCACTTTGTGCTACAAATTTGGAAAGCTCTTTTCCAGTTTGATAATAATAAATATTAAAATTTTTGGTTTGATAATAGCTCCATTTAAATTTTTTAAACTGAACTCTGTTTTTTCCAAATTCTACAGCATTTACTTGAGCCCAAGAAGCAGTAGGCATGATACAATAGATCAATGATAATAAAATAATATTTTTAAGCGAGGCTTTTAAATCAAATGTCATCTTACTTTGCATATCTATTAATTGTACCTTAAAATTAGTTGTTTTGTAATAAATTAACCTCAGTAAAATTAGATTAGTATGTTAAAAATAAAATCATTTGTTTTCAGCCCTATCCAAGAAAATACTTATTTGCTATATAATGAGTTTAATGATTGTATGATTATTGATCCCGGATGCTACTTTTCCATAGAAAAAGATGAGTTAAAAAATTTTATTACCCAGAGCGAACTTATTCCCTCCATGCTGCTTAATACACATTGTCATTTAGACCATGTTTTTGGTAATAAGTTTATTGCTGAAAACTATGAACTTACACTTCACCTTCACGAAAAAGAAAAAGTGTTGCTTGATTATGCACCCACATCAGGATTAATGTATAATCTGCCTTTTGATAATTATGTAGGCAAGTTTATTTATTTAAAAGATGGGGATAGGATTAAACTTGGCATGGATGAGTTGATTGTTATTGAAGCCCCTGGCCATTCGCCTGGCCATATATGCTTTTACTGTGCCAAACAACATTTTATCATCAGCGGAGATGTGCTTTTTAATCGCAGCATTGGCCGTACCGATTTGCCGGGAGGAGATCATCAAACACTATTAAAAAATATTAGAGAAAAATTATTTGTATTACCAACTGAGACTATTGTCTATAGCGGACATGGACAGCTAACAACCATTGGAGAAGAAAAAACATATAACCCGTTTTTAAATGCCTTGACACAATTCGATTAATACCCCATTGGTTCCATTGGGATGTAAAAAACAAACCAGTTTATTATCAGCCCCCAGCTTTGGTTCTTCACTCAGTAAAACAAAACCCTCGACCTGCAGGCGTTTCATTTCGGCCTTTATGTCGGCAACATCAAAAGCAATATGGTGAAGTCCCTCACCCTTTCTTTCAATAAATTTGGCTATTACACCATTGGGGTCTGTGCTTTCCAATAGCTCAATCTTGGAGTCTCCTGTTTTAAAAAACGCTGTGTTAACCATTTCGCTTTCAACTAATTCTGTTTTGTAGCAGGTGCTGTTTAGCAGGTTTTCAAATAATGGCACAGAAAGAGCAAGATTTTTAACTGCAATGCCAATATGTTCAATTTTTTGCATTATTAAATATTATTTAGTTTACGAATTAGGAAAAATCGCATACGCAACTACTAGTTCAACCGCTAAAATATAACCTTTTGCAGTAAATTTGCGTTATTAAGAATAGAAATTAAATAGAAAGATTGTATGTTGAAATTGCCCATTTACTTAGATAACAATGCAACTACCCCTATGGATCCACGGGTACTAGAAGCTATGACGCCATACTTTTTAGAGCATTATGGAAATTCTGCTAGTCGAAATCACCCATTTGGCTGGGAGGCAGAAGAAGCGGTTGATTATGCTCGCGAACAGGTTGCAAAACTAATTGGTGCCGATCCTAAAGAAATAATTTTTACTTCAGGTGCAACCGAAGGAGATAACTTAGGTATTAAAGGTATTTATGAAATGTATGCCAGCAAAGGTAATCACATCATTACCGCCACAACCGAACATAAAGCTGTTTTGGATACTTGTAAGCATATTGAAAAACTAGGCGGCGAAGTTACTTATTTGCAGGTTCAGCCTGATGGACTAATTGATTTAAAGGCATTAGAAGCAGCTATCAAACCAACAACTATTTTAATTGCCATCATGTATGCCAATAATGAAATTGGTGTAGTGATGCCAATGCCAGAAATAAGTGCCATTGCTCGCAAACACGGCGTTTTATTATTTACTGATGGTACACAGGCAGTTGGAAAAATTCCGGTTGATGTAAATAAAGACGGGATTGATTTGATGGCTTTTACAGCACATAAAATTTACGGACCAAAAGGGGTTGGCGCCTTGTATGTTCGTCGTAAAAATCCTAGGGTAAAAGTAACTGCTCAAATAGATGGAGGTGGACACGAACGCGGTATGCGTAGCGGCACTTTAAATGTGCCAGGCATTGTTGGTTTTGGAAAGGCCTGCGAGTTATGCATGTTGGATATGGTGGAGGATACCAAACGTATTAGTAAGATGAGAGATCACCTACAAATAGAATTATTAAAACTAGAAGAAGCTTATGTAAATGGTAGCAGTGAACATCGGTTGCCGCATGTGGCTAATATTTCTTTTAAACATGTAGAAGGCGAAGGATTACTGATGGGTTTTAATAAAAATATTGCTTTAAGTAGCGGGTCGGCCTGCACATCTGCTTCATTAGAACCAAGTTATGTGTTAAAAGCATTAGGCCTAGGCGACGACTTGGCACACTCTTCACTTCGTTTTGGACTAGGAAGATTTACAACCGATGAACAAATTGAATACACCATTAAAGCCATTAGCGAAACCGTTTTAAAGTTAAGAGAAATGAGCCCGCTTTGGGAAATGTATAAAGAAGGTATTGATTTGAGTACAATTGAGTGGGCCGCACATTAAATAAAAAAAATTAAGGGTATAAATATTTTTAATTAGCAGGTTCAATAAATAATAAAAATTCTAAAACAACAACAATGGCATATTCAGAAAAAGTAATAGACCACTACCAAAATCCAAAAAATGTGGGTACGTTGGATAAAAGTGCAAAAAATGTAGGTACCGGTTTAGTTGGTGCACCCGAGTGCGGCGACGTGATGCGCCTTCAAATACAAGTTGATGATGCTGGTATGATAACAGATGCTAAATTTAAAACCTTTGGATGTGGTTCTGCCATTGCGTCCTCTTCGTTGGCTACCGAGTGGCTTAAGGGTAAAAGTGTGGATGAGGCATTAAAGATTGATAACATGGACATCGTAGAAGAATTGAATTTACCACCTGTTAAAATACATTGTAGCGTTTTGGCAGAAGATGCAATAAAATCGGCAATCAACGACTATCGTGTTAAAAACGGATTGGAAGAAATTAAATTTGAAGAAAGCATAGTGCATTAAGAAAATAAAAATTTAAATCTTTAAAATTAATTTTTATTTTGGCCTTTCTTTTAATTTGTAATTGTTATGGTGGCAACAGAAAACAGCATATTTATAAGCGATAAAGCAAAAGCTAAAGTCATTAATTTGATGAAAGAAGCAGGTGTTGCAGGCGACGACTCTCATTTTTTAAGAGTAGGTGTTGTTGGCGGCGGTTGTAGTGGCCTGAGTTATAAGATGGATTTTGATAATGAGGTAAAACCTATGGATCAGGTTTTTGAAGATAAGGGGATAAAGATTGTTTGCGACCTAAAAAGTTTTTTATACCTCGTTAATACCGAGCTGGAGTTTAGTGATGGGTTAAATGGCAAAGGTTTTTATTTCAATAATCCAAATGCCAGCCGTAGCTGTGGTTGTGGTGAAAGTTTTGCAGTTTAATATCGGCAAAAAATATTTAAATGCCTCCCGAATTTTAGGAGGCATTTTTATGGATATGGGAGTAGTTATTAACTACTATATAGTGTGTAAATTTATTTCCTTAAATAACTAATGGCTTTTTTAAATTTTACATCACATATTACTTAATACTAACTTATTAAGGCTATTTTAACCTCTTATATAGTAAATTACAGCAATTTTAAAATTCATGTGGAGCATTTGTAAAAAAGAACTTAATCAGTTTTTCAGCAACCTTACAGGGTATATGGCCATTATCTTTTTTTTATTGATAAATGGGGTATTTTTATTTGTGCTTAATGATAGTAGCATTTTTGAATTTGGTTATGCCGCATTAGATAAATTTTTTGAACTAGCCCCCTGGATATTTATTTTTTTACTGCCTGCTATTACTATGCGCTCTCTATCGGATGAATTTAAAGCCGGCACATTTGAAATTTTAAAAACAAAGCCATTGTCCTCTTGGCAAATTGTTTTCGGTAAATATTGTTCAATCCTAATTGTATTAATACTAGCCATTTTGCCTACCGTTATATATATTATTACCATTAAGGCTTTAAGTGCCCAGGGCGGTATTGATGCCGGCGGTATATTAGGAAGTTATATCGGTTTACTTTTATTGGCAGCTGTATTTGCAGCAATTGGATTGTTTTGTAGCGGGGTTACTAACAATGCTGTTGTAGCTTTTTTAATTAGCGCTTTCAGTTGCCTTGTTCTATATTTTGGATTTAATGCGGTCAGTAAACTAGCCTTTTTTACAAATGGACTTGATTATTATATAGAAATGCTGGGCATAGATTTTCATTATAGAAGTACTAGCCGTGGTGTATTGGACACCAGAGATCTAATTTATTTTATGAGTTTAATTTTCGTTTTCTTATTAGGCACTGTAAAAAATCTTCATAAAAAATAAATGAACGTTTTAAATAAAATATGGCAAAGTAAATTTTGGTTATTGATAACCTTGTTGGCTTTTTTTGAAATTAATTGGCTGGCATCAATTTATCATACTCGAATAGATTTTACTAACGAAAATAGATTTACACTTTCATTGCCAACAAAAAAAGTTTTACAAAAACTCGATGATGTGGTGCAGATTGATGTTTTTTTAAAAGGCAATTTTCCTAGCGGCTTTAAAAAACTTGCCAATACTAGCAACGAGCTCTTACAGGAGTTTAAAGAAATCGCAGGCAAAAAACTACAATACCGTTTTATTAGTCCGGATGAAAATGTAGATGGCACAAATATATTATGGTCTGATACCTTATCTGCTTTAGGCTTTTATCCAATAAACCTTACCTCGCAGATAAAAGAAGGGCAACAACAACAAAATATTTATCCAGTTGCTTTTGTTCATTATAAAGACCAAGTTTTTCCAGTAATGATTTACCAAGGGAAAGCAAAAGCCATTACTTATCCCGAAATTAACAGCGCCGAAGCGATGATGGAATTTAATTTCATTAACGCTATTGACAAGCTTTTACAAAAAGAAAAACCTATGATAGGTTACGCTGTTGGCAATGGCGAACCAACCGGTTACTCAGTAGAAGATCTTGTAAGAAATACCTTACAACAAGCTTATCAACTTTATAGTATCAACCCCAATACACAACAAACTATTCCAAAAGAGTTTAAAGTTTTATTTATCGTTAAACCTACCGAGCCATTTTCTGATCAAGCTAAATTAAAACTTGATCAGTATGTAATGAATGGGGGGAAAATAATTTTTTTTATTGACAAACTTAATGCAGAGCTAGATAGTTTGCAAACAAAAAAAGGCGAAGTAGTAGCTTATGATAGAGGGTTGGAAATTAATGATTTATTGTTTAGATACGGAGCAAGAATTAATGCTGAGCTTGTTATGGACTTGCAATGTGACTTTTTACCTTTTGATGTAAGCGGAAACGGTCAATTTGAATTATTACCTTGGAATTATTTTCCGGTGTTTGAAAGCAAATCAAATCATATTATTAATAAAAATTTAGGATTTGTAAGTGGCAGATTTTCAAATTCAATTGATACGGTGGAAGCTGTAGGCATTAAAAAAACTATTTTATTAAGCTCCTCAGCAAATGCACGAAGTATTGCAACACCGGCGTTGATAAGTATTTTAGAAAATGTGAATGCCTCAGAAAATGAAAAATTTAAAAAAGCAAATATTCCTGTTGCCGTTTTGCTTGAAGGAAAATTTAAATCGCTTTTCTCCAACCGATTATCGCAGGCTATGAGCGATTCTTTACAAAGTATTGGGACTTTTTTTATGTCGAAATGTATTACAGATAATAAAATGATTGTAGTGGCTGATGGCGATATTGTATTAAATTCTGTTGTAAAAGGTAACCAAGCTATTCCCATGGGGATGAATCCCTTTACTTTTGGGTCTAAACAAGAGTTTGCATTTGCCAACAAAGATTTTTTACAAAACTGTTTAGATTATTTGATCAATACATCTAATCTTGCTGATGCAAAAGCAAAAGATTATACCTTGCGATTATTAGATAAGAAAAAGGTAGAAGCGCAAAAAAATATTTGGCAGCTTATTAATATTTTAGTTCCGATAATACTAGTATTATTATTTGCTCTAGTATTTCAGTTTGTAAGAAAAAGAAAATATACAGTTAATTAAAATGAACAAAACAGAGGTAATATATCTAGTTTTTAGTGCAGTAATTATATTAGGATTAATTTTTGATTTAGGATTACTTAGCAAGAAGAACCAGATAGTAAGTTTAAAATCGGCATTGGTACAAACTTTTTTTTGGATTTTTTTATCCATTGCATTTTGTGCATTTATTTGGTTCGAAAATAGAGGAGATAATGGAAAAGTAGATGCTGTTTCTTATATATCTGCCTATCTTTTAGAATGGTCACTATCAGTTGATAACATTTTTGTGTTCATCATAATTTTCTCGTTTTTTAAAGTAGAGCCAAAAAATTATTCCAGGGTTTTGTTGCTGGGCATTTTAATGGCTATTTTTTTTCGCATAATTTTTATTGCTGTAGGCAGTGAACTAGTGGCTAGGTTTGATTGGATAATGTATATTTTTGGTGTCTTTCTTTTATATACCGGTATTAGAATGTACAGGAGTAAGCAGGAAGCTGAATTTGATCCTGAGCACAATTGGGCTTATCGTTTTATGAAAAAGCATATGCGCATTTCAAATAGCGAACCTAATGGGCGGTTTATTATCATTCAAAATAAGAAGGTATATTTTACTACATTGGCTATGGTTGTATTTATGCTTGGCCTTATTGACATTGTTTTTGCCGTTGATTCCATTCCAGCTGTGTTTTCAATTATTCCTGAACCTGAAAAAAAATTATTAATTTATTCCTCTAATATTTTTGCAGTGCTGGGTTTACGGAGCCTTTTCTTTTTATTAAGGGGCGCAGCCAGCAAATTTGATTTCTTACAGCAAGGTATTTCTATTGTGTTGTTGTTTATAGGTACAAAAATGCTGCTTGTTCAATGGATTCATATACCAGTTTGGATTTCTTTGCTAATCATTGTAATCTGTATTTCTGGATCAATTTTTTATTCAATATATCATCAGCGCAAAGGTGTTCCGCAAGATGTTAAAGAATAGAGCAAAAAAATAATGTTTTTGTATACAATTTTTCAAATAGCGACTATTATAAAAGCTAAAACATTTTCCAAGAATGTTGATGGCCAAATTGAGCATATTTTACTCGATAGCCGTAAGCTATTATTCCCCTCCACTTCCATTTTTTTCGCATTAAATAGTGCGCGCAAAAAAGGGGCACTATTTATTGATGATCTTTTTTACAAAGGGGTAACCTGCTTTGTTGTCGATGAAAGTTTTACAGAATCTGATTTTATCAAATTTTCTGATGCAACAATATTACAAGTGAAAGACGTTTTGCAAGCCCTCCATTTATTTACTCTAAATCATCGGAAGCAATTTAATATGCCAGTTATTGGTATCACAGGAAGTAACGGAAAGACCATTGTAAAGGAATGGCTTTATCAATTATTACAACAGAATTTTAATATAGTACGGAGCCCTAAAAGTTATAATTCGCAAATTGGTGTACCCTTAAGTGTTTGGCAAATTAATGCCAATCACACGCTTGGTATTTTTGAAGCTGGCATTTCACAACCTAATGAAATGGAGCATCTTGCTAAAATTATTACTCCAACTATAGGCGTATTCACGAGTATTGGTGATGCTCATGGAGAAGGCTTTTTAAATATTCGTCAGAAAATAAATGAGAAACTTAAATTATTTGTTAACAGCGATGTATTGATTTATAATGCCGATGATCCTGATATGAACGAAGCTGTAAATTCTTTTAAGAATAATGTGCGTTCTGGAGATTGTTTTGAATTATTTAGCTGGAGCAAAAAACAAACAGCAACATTGCAACTTATTGCAACTGAAATAAATAAAAATCAAACAATAATTTCTGCACAATGGAAAGAGGAGGCCTTTAAATTTACAATACCATTTACTGATGTGGCAGCTGTAGAGAATGCTATAACCTGCTGTTGTGTTTTATTGTATTTGGGTATTAATGTACAAACTATTGCTGCATACATGTTGCATATCAAGACAGTAGAAATGCGACTCGAATTAAAACAAGGCATTAACAATTGTTCAGTTATTAACGATAGTTATAGCGCAGATATTAATTCATTAACAATAGCACTTGATTTTTTAAATCAACAACAACAACATACAAAACGCACGTTAATTTTAAGTGATATATTACAATCGGGTAATAGTAGCGACAAGTTATATGCAGATGTGGCAGCTATACTAGCACAAAAAAATATTAATCGATTTATAGGAATAGGACTAGAGATTAGCAAGCAAAAAAATGCTTTTAAAAATATTGCAGAAACTGTTTTCTTTTCTTCTACTGCCGAATTTAAGCAACAGTTTCATAGTCAACATTTTTATCAGGAGACTATTTTATTAAAGGGAGCCAGACTTTTTGAATTTGAGCAAATTAGTTATTTGCTAGAAGAAAAAATTCACCAAACTGTTTTAGAAATAAATCTAAATGCCATTACCCATAATTTAAATACGTATCAACAACTGTTAAATCCGGGTGTAAAATTAATGGCAATGGTAAAGGCTTTCAGCTATGGCAGTGGCAGTTTTGAAATTGCTAACCTACTACAATTTAACCAAATAGATTATTTGGCTGTTGCTTATGCTGATGAAGGTGTGGAGCTGCGTAAGGCAGGAATTACATTACCCATTATGATTATGAATGCAGAAGAAATTACTTTTGACGTGCTGGTACAATATAACTTAGAGCCGGAGATATTTTCATTCGGCATATTTTTAGCTTTCGAAAATTATCTAAAAAAAGCAGGCATCAATTATTATCCAGTTCATATTAAATTAGATACTGGTATGAGGCGTCTTGGTTTTGAAAAAAAGGACATGGGAGCATTGTGCAATAGATTAAAAGCAACAACTGAATTTAAAATACAATCCGTTTTTTCTCACCTAGCTGCAAGCGATTCGGTATTGCATGATGACTTTACAAATAAACAAGCTAAATCTTTTTTAATTGGCTGCGAACAGATACAAAATATAATTGACTACACATTTATTCGTCATATTGCTAATACCTCAGCAATACATAGACACAAAAACTTGCAGCTTGATATGATACGTTTAGGAATTGGTTTGTATGGGGTTGATGCGGACCCAGCTATTCAGAAATTATTAAAAAATGTAACTACCTTAAAAACTACAATCTCTCAAATAAAGAAAATTAAAGCAGGTGATAGTATTGGTTATAGCCGAAAAGGAATTGCGACAAAAGATTCTATAATTGCTACGGTAAGAATTGGATATGCTGATGGTTATCCCCGTTTATTAAGTAATGGCATTGGTAAAATGTTGGTTAAAGGAAAAGTAGCTCCTGTAATTGGACAGGTTTGTATGGATATGACGATGCTAGATATTACTGATGTAAAAGCGCAGGAAGGCGATGAAGTGATTGTTTTTGGCGCCGATTTGCCCGTTAGTGAACTAGCAATATTAGCCCAAAGTATTCCTTATGAAATGCTAACAGGTATTTCCCATCGAGTAAAACGAGTTTATTTTGAAGAATAAAGTCTAGCGTGGTTTAGTTCATCTATCGCAACCGCGCAATGCCCATACGAACTACCCCTTGGTCTGCCCATCGCCAATAAAACCTTATCTTTGTCAACTATTATGAAAGCAAAACAAGTAACATTTATCATCTTATTAATTATAATTGTCGACCAAGCTCTTAAGCTATGGATTAAAACGCATTATAACCTTAACGAGCATCATAATATTATCGGCAGCGGATTTCAATTTTTTTTTGTAGAAAACCCCGGTATGGCCTATGGCTGGAAATTTGGTGGCAGCTGGGGAAAGATGGCACTTACTATTTTTAGAATGGGGGCAGTACTATTTGGCACCTGGTATTTGGGCAAAATAATTAAAGAGAAGCAACATAAAGGATTTATATTTTGTGCTTCATTGGTTTATGCTGGTGCACTTGGCAACCTTATTGACTCTTCTTTTTACGGATTAATATTCGATAAAGGAATGACGTTTGAGCCCATTATTAAAGAATATGTGGGTTATGATGGAATAGCTACATTTTCATCAAAAGGCTATACTCCTTTTTTACATGGTAATGTGGTAGACATGCTGTATTTTCCTATTATAAAAGGAAATTTTCCATCTTGGCTACCCTTTTTTGGAGGCGATGATTTTGAATTTTTTCGACCCATCTTTAATATAGCAGACGCTTCCATATCAACAGGAGTAATCAGTATTTTAGTTTTTCAAAAATCTTTTTTTAAAGAAATTAATACTGCAGAAAAACACCCAACTGTTGAAACAAATGCATTGGTTAATGATGAATCTCAGATTTCTTAAATTACTTATCTTTAATTAATGAAATTATACCCATTTACAAAGTCTTTTAATTTGTTTGTTGCAGTTGTAACAACAATATTTTTTTTAACTGCCTGTAATAAAGACTTAACCTTAAACCCTGATGGTAATTCTGTGGGCACTTTAAAAAATACAACAACCGGAGTTTGTTTGCCTGTAAACATTAATGGCATTTATAAAGTAGATAGTATTTTAACTAAAGATAATTATGTAGATATTCAGGTAAATGTAATTATTGCCGGCAATTTTAACATTAAGTCTGATACGGTAAATGGGTATTCATTTAAAAAATTGGGCACAGTTGGTACAGGGCTAAATACAATTCGTTTATATGCAAGCGGAAAGCCAATAAATACAGGTAGTAACACATTTACGATTAACTACGGATTGACTAACTGTAGTTTTACTATTACAGTTTTTGATGCAGGTGCCGGTACATCGTTATATACTTTAGGAGGTTCTCCAGGTAATTGTTCTACATCGTCTATAAATGGGAACTACGTGGTTGGGCAAGCAACAACTGCTGTAAATAGTGTTGAAATGACGGTAAATGTTACTGCAATTGGAACTTATATAATTACTGGTACAGTTGTTAATGGGGTTTCTTTTAATGCCAGCGGCGTTTTTACTAACCCAGGCATACAGAGTATTTTTTTAACAGCCACAGGAATACCAACTACTGCAGGGCTTTTTAATTATGTAGTTACTAATGCAACTACAACCTGTAATTTTTCTATTACTTATACAGTTACTATTACCAATGCAATTTTTTCATTGAGTGGAGCTCCCAATAATTGCACAGGAGCGGTTGTAAGTGGCATTTATACTGCTGGAATAGCATTAACTACAACAAATATGGCAATCATTAATGTAAATGTAACTTCGCCGGGTATTTATACTATTGCTACAACAACAGTTAATGGAATTCGTTTTTCTGCGTACGGCACATTTAATATTACAGGACTACAACAAATTAATTTAATAGGAACAGGTACGCCAACAATAGCGGGAATTTTTAATTTGCCTGTAATTGGTAATGGAAATACGTGTAGTATTTCCGTTATCTGCAATTAATTAAGGGTAATCATAGTTTCAACTTAATTGAGTAAAGTTTAATATGTTAAAGATTATAGCGGTATAAAAAAAATACGGAACTTCACAAATAATATCGTTTCGTTGAATTATTAAATAATTATTAATGAATAAATTACGACATCTTTTATTTGCAGTTATTTTGTTTTCTTTTTTTTCGTGCGAAAAAGAATACAGCATGGAAAACAGTGTCAACAATTCAACTGATTTAATTGTAGGAATCGATTGCCGAATCAACAAAATCGTATACACCGATACAGCTACTAATACTGGCCTTGGTTCTATATTTGCGCCCATTAATGCGTTGGATTTAGTAACCAAGATTACTAAATTTGATAGCTTATCTAATACAATTGATTTTATAACTTCGCCAACCTATTCAAATGATACTATTTTTATTAACCCAGATGAGTATTTTGTAGTAGATATAATTAAGCGAATTACTAAAATGCATGGTCTTATAGATCCTACAGATCCCTTTTCTTTACAGTTTAATGTTTTTTATTTATATAATACCGCAGGTAATCTTATAACAAAATCTTATTTTTTGCTAGCCTCCCCCACAGCCCCTTTCTATCAAGTAAATTATACTTATTCTTTGGGTAATTTAACCCACATGACTGGCATTGATTTATCTACCGGCAATTTAGTTGTTGATGCAGATATGGCTTACTATGGTAATATTATTCCAAATCGATTTTTATATATTTTTCCTGATGAAAATGGCTATTCAAATTTTAGTCAGTTTTATAATTATGGCCTAAA
The DNA here is from genome assembly GCA_945865645.1 of Chitinophaga pinensis. Classification (GTDB taxonomy): domain Bacteria; phylum Bacteroidota; class Bacteroidia; order Chitinophagales; family Chitinophagaceae; genus Ferruginibacter; species Ferruginibacter pinensis_B. The sequence continues at coordinate 23,705 of CAMBEI010000033.1, forward strand.
GAATTTTAATGCAATAAAAAATATGACCATTAGAAACTATGACCCAGGAAATGTAGTTAGAGATTCTTCCGTGTGCTCTTTTAGTAATTATATTATGAGTCGGGATACCTATGTGTTAAGTGTGCAGATGAAAGGCGATAATCAGCAAAGTATTCCCGCTTTGGCAGGTAAGCTTAGCTTTTTTTATAAGTGCAAATAATTTTTTAATAGCTAATAAAATAGGCTGTCTTTTACAAACAGCTTATTTTATTTATACTTGGTTATTTGCGGTATTTTTTACGTTATAAAAGCATTAGGAATTTAGTATTTATTTGATTTAAGTTTTCTTTTCGCTTCTTTCCATTAAATTCTTCCAACCATATTTGCTGGTATCACCCAAGCATCAAATTCTTTTTCGGTAACATATCCTAGTTTTACGGCCATCTCTTTTAAAGTGATTCCTTCTTTATGTGCTTTTTGTGCAATTTCTGCCGATTTGTAATACCCAATCTTTGTGTTTAATGCGGTTACTAGCATTAATGAATTATCCAAATGTTTTTTGATATTTGCTTTAATGGGTTCAATACCAACGGCACATTTATCATTAAAAGACACGCATCCATCAGCAATTAATCTAGCGCTGTGCAAAAAATTATAAATTATAACTGGTTTAAAAACATTTAATTGAAAATGACCATTACTTCCGCCAATCCCAATGGTAACATCATTTCCCATTACTTGTGCAGCAATCATAGTAAGTGCTTCGCATTGTGTAGGATTAACTTTTCCTGGCATAATAGAAGATCCTGGTTCATTATCAGGAATATGAATTTCTCCAATGCCGCTTCTTGGTCCGGAGGATAACATGCGAATATCATTTGCAATCTTCATTAAACTAACAGCCACCATTTTTAAAGCGCCATGGGTTTCTACAATAGCATCATGCGCAGCAAGTGCCTCAAATTTATTTTCTGCAGTTTTAAAAGGCAGCTTGGTTAGTTTGGCAATATGCTTTGCCACATTAACATCATATTTGTATGGGGTATTTATACCTGTGCCTACAGCTGTTCCTCCTAAGGCTAGCTCGCTTAAATGAGCTAAGGTATATTTAATGGCTTTTAATCCATGATCAAGTTGAGACACATAACCACTAAATTCCTGGCCAAGCGTTAATGGTGTGGCGTCCATAAAATGAGTACGCCCAATCTTTACTACTTTTTTAAAAACCTTTGCTTTTTTATCCAAGGTGTTACGTAGTTTGGTAATGCCAGGAATAGTGCTTTCAATTAATATTTTATAAGCTGCAATATGCATAGCCGTAGGAAAAGTATCGTTACTGCTCTGCGATTTATTTACATCATCATTGGGATGAAGATATTTTTCTTTATCGCCGAGTTTTCCTCCATTTAACACATGACCCCGATAGGCAACCACTTCATTAACATTCATATTACTTTGAGTACCGCTGCCGGTTTGCCAAACAACTAGTGGAAAATACTCATCCAACTTTCCATCCAAAATTTCTTTACAAACTTTACCAATAAGATCTGCTTTTTTCTTTGTTAAAACTCCTGCTTCATTATTGGTAATGGCTGCAGCATATTTTAAATAAGCAAATGCTTTAATTATTTCTTTTGGCATTTTATTAATATCTTGTGCAATTTTAAAATTATCTACACTACGTTGGGTTTGTGCCCCATAATAGGCATTTATAGGCACATTAACTTCGCCCATAGTGTCTTTTTCTATTCTGTATTTCATATGATTTATTTTTACTTTTATTTAATTATACAAAGATAGGTGATAAAAAAAGGGCTCAAAAAGAGCCCCTAAATCATTTTCCTTTAAATACTGGTTTACGTTTTTCTAAAAAGGCTGATGTACCCTCTCTCATATCTTCTGTAACAAAGCAATGGCCAAATGCATCAATTTCTGTTTGGAAGCCATTTTTGGTTTCATCAAAAACCGCGTTTGCTGCTTTTATGCAAGCTCTAACTGCCAATGGCGCTTTTGTGTTAATTAAAGCTAATGTACTTGTTGTTTTATTT
>CAMBEI010000034.1 GCA_945865645.1 Chitinophaga pinensis
CAGTTGTTATTACCGTATAATTAAATACACCACTTACAGTAGGTGTGCCCGTAATGGTAATAATACCACCTGCATAAGTACCGCTAACCCCTGCTGGTAAGCCAGTAACGCTGCCGCCTGTTCCAGTTCCACCAACTGCATACGTAATAGTTATAATTGGAATGTTAATGCAAAGAGTTTGATTATCTGTACCAACACCAGATGTTAAATTTACAGTTGCATCGGGCGTTATATTAACAGTTACAGTTTGGCCTGTTACATTTTGAGTACATAAGGTAGATCCTACATTTTGTACATTAGTTAAATTGTAAATAAATACGCCAGCAACATTAGTTGGAGCTTGCACCGAAGCTGTTGTAGTAACTCCTAGTGAATTTATAGTTAGGGGTAGCCCTCCATTAATGTTATAAGTAAAGGTATAAGGTGGCGTACCATTGGTACCAGTAAAGGTGACACTGGGTAGAGGAACCGTATTTATACAAACAGTTGCATTGCCAGTCATTGTTGCAGAAGGCAAAGGAGCTACAATAACAGTATTAGATATTGTATCGCTTAAGCAACCAGGTGTAGTTATAGATGCATATCTAACAATATAAGTACCTGGTGCCGAAAAAGTATGTATTGGATTTCTAATATTAGAAGTATCATTGTTTGGTCCACTTCCAGGATCTCCAAAATTCCACCAAAATTTATACGTTGGTTTAGGGAACTGTGGTGTTGTTTCGTTAAATTGATAGGGTTCTGCTACGCAACCACCAGGCACCCAATTAAAATCTGGAGTAGGGGGTGCAGAAACAATTAAATCAAAATCAATATCCTGAATGGAACCGCAGTCTGCATTTGGAACATAACATCTAATTGTAATTGGGAAAACACCAAGATTGTTAAAATTGTAATATGTAGGAAGTGAATACCAATGAAGAGTTCTACCATTAACAATGGTAGAAGAATCTTGGGTACTATTACCTGTATTATTTATTAGCACATTTGTATTATTAGGCTGCATACCTGCTGCTCCATGAAAATCCCAGTACATTGAATCTGGTATATATGGTAATGCTGCCTTAAACTTGAAAGGAGAATTTGTACAAACAGATGGGGATGTTTCTATACCGTATTGGGTTTGTACGCCTATTTGCTGGTAAAGATCTTTAATATTAGTGCCGGCATTGTACCCATAAGATTCTGCGCTACCAAAACCATAAGCAATAGCATTAAATCCGGAATCAGATTGAATAATATGAAACCCAGCCGTTATGGTCTTTTTTAAATATGAATAGTTAGGAGCTTGGGGATGGGTAACAAACCCTGTTACAGCAGCTCCATCTAACCTAAAAGAACTTAATCCTGTGCCGGTGTTGGGTACCACTACATTAAAACTGTGAGAAGTAATTGCGTTAAAAGGTGTGGCATTCCAAAGCACTCTATTAATGTTTTGTTCCACGCTACTCAGATAAATTACTTCAGGATCACCAGGATTGCCATTGTTACATGCATTCTGAGATGTAAAATATTGAACAACCATTAAAGCACTATCTGATTCAATTAATTGAGGCTGATTAGTAGAAGGCAATTCATAATAAAAATTATTTAGTAATGGCAATGCTGTTACAACACCATTTATTTTAACAATGGTAGCTGGGTTTAAAACACAAATACGATAAATATTATAGGCCTGATTGCCATTTGCAGGCACTGTTAAATATTTTTTACCCCAGGCAGTTTTTGGAACTGCCTGCACCATATAGTTATCAGATGATGATGCAAAATTTGTACATGTAATACTTATCCTTCCGCTACCAGAAAAAACCCCTATTTTTTTACACCCACTACCAGTATTAATACTTTCAACTTTAGAGCCAGTTAAATCCCAGCTGGTACATGGCAATTGAAATGCACTGCCACATCCTGTATTGAGAATTAATGAAGCCATTACATTATAAATCTGTCCTTGTGTAAGAGTAATGGTGTAGGTAGTGCCAGCAACCCAACCTCCAGTAGTAGAAGCAGTTGGTGTAATTTTAACTGTAGTTATTCCAGTATCTGCAGCAACTACATAAAACCAGCAATTAGAATTGGTCTGGTTTGACCAGTTTTTAAAATTTATAGAATAATATTGTCTGCCTAAAGTATTTGTGGGATATAAAATAGTTGCTCCTGAAACAGAGGCATTATAAACGTGCGCATAAGCTACCATTGGCATATCACTAGTAATATGAATGCCCTTGCTAGAAAGACCTTCCACTAATAAACGAGCATCATTAGCCCCGGTTTTTGGTATAATTGCTGATGTAACAACAGAATTTCCAGCTGCGGTGGTAATATTTTGGGTATATCCTGTGCTCGGTATAGAAATGGTAATGTTTGTTACCTGATCTGTGGCAAAGTAGAGAACCATACTTTGACTACCACCAGTTGAAGGGCCATTATTCATTTGCTCATGATAACCATAGCCCACCCAAAAATCTTTTCCTTTATTGCTAAAATCTTGTCCAAAGGAAGTAGTTATTGATAATATAAATATAACAAAAATTGTAATTATTCTCATGTCAAGTAAACGTAAAATTTAGAATTGCAATCTAATTGATAAAATTTAAAGTATAAAATTTTGTTGTATAAAAAAACGATTTATTTTTTGAATTATTTGTTAACAAGAAAAATTTTGCTATAGCAGTATTTATCGTCAACATATATTTTGCTTTATAGAGATTTAAATTATAATACTGACATTTTGTCTTAAAAATTATAAATTATCTACAATAAATAACAAATAATTGCAAAATATTATTTTAGGTAAGCAGTTCAGTATAAATTTAATTTGGGGCTAAGAGTTAAAAAGTATAAAACATTTTATATAATAAAATAATTTATACTATGATTATTTATATAAATTTATATTTTAACAAAAATATGTAATAATATTATTTTCACTATTTTATATAATATAAATAATAAAAAAGTATATTAAATAATTAATTTGCAAAATTTAGCTATATTTAATCAATAATTGGTTATTTTAATATAAATATAATTTTAAATTAAATATTATAATTAATTGTATACCATTATTTTATATAATATATAATATAACTAATTTTATTAGTACGTTTATTTTGCTATTATTTATCAAATGTATTTCTTAAACCCTAATTTTATTAGTACATTGAATTAATCTAATAAACAGTAAATACGGTCAATTAAAATACTTTCCTTAAATTACACTCTTAAAAACAAATATGAAAAATAGAAGCATCCTCTACCCTATATATTTTTTAACAACTATATTTTTTGCGTCATCATGTCAGTATCCTAAAGATTTATTGTATCGTGATTTTAAAAATCTACAAATTGAAAAAATAGGTTTTGCCTCCACAGCCATTAAGTTGGATCTAACCTATTACAATCCAAATAATTTTGGATTACAGCTCAAATACACTGATTTGGACATATTTTTAGATAACCGCTATTTAGGTCATAGCTCGCAGAATTATCAGATATCTATACCCAGACTTGCAGAATTTAGCATTCCCCTTAAAATTGAAGTAGATATGAAAAATTTACTTACGAATGCACTCCCTACCTTATTTGGCAAAGAAGTTATGGTTAAAGTAACGGGGAACATAAAAATTGGCAAGGCCAATATATACAGATCCATACCTGTTAAGTACGAAGGAATGCAGCGTTTTTCTGCTTTTTAAGCCATTAGTGATGTATGCTCAGATAGGTAATAAATAAATATCTACTGATTATTAGGAGCGATTACTGGCTTTACAGCTTCCTTATGAAGTTTGCACTCTTTTGGCAGGCGTTTAAATGCATAAGCTTCGGCCTCAATATCATCGGCGTCATAGCCTAGGTTAGCAATTGCAACTTTAATGCTTTCAAGTGAAGTGCGGTCATTTAGCCAGCTAACGGTAGTAGTATTTTGCTTTATGTTTATTTTAACGGAAGAAACGCCTTCGCTGTGGCTGATAAAGAATTCTACTTTGTCTTTACATTTATCGCACTTAATTGTTGGGGTTTTAATAATTGCTTTTCCTACAGCTTTTTGATATTGTGCAAAGCTTGCATTTATAAGAAAAAAAACTGCAATACAACTGAGCGAGAATGCTTTCATATTATTATAATTAGTCCTTGTAAATTTATTAAAGCCCCGTCCAATTAGCAGGGTCAGCGCTCCAATTTAACAAAGTATTTTGTTCCTCTGAAGCAATAGTGCCTTTATCTAGTGCTAAGCTGATCAATGTTTGGTAATTAGTTAGGGAATAATATGGGATATGGGCATTTTTAAACGCATTTTCTGCTATTTCAAACCCATAAGTAAATATTGAGACCATTCCAATAACATCTGCGCCAGATGCCTTTAGTACATCGCAAACTTGTAAACTGCTTTTTCCAGTTGAGATTAAATCTTCAATAACTAAAACTTTTTGACCTTTTTCTAATTCTCCTTCTATTTGATTACTCAATCCATGTTCTTTAGGTTTTGGCCTAACATAAATAAAAGGCAATTTAAGTTGATCAGCTGCCATAGCTCCCCAAGGAATACCTGCAGTTGCAACACCAGCAAGTACATCAGCTTCCGGAAATTTTTCAAATATTACACTACACATTTCGCTTTTAATAAAATCTCGAATATATGGGTATGACAAAGCCTTACGATTATCGCAGTAAATCGGACTCTTCCATCCACTTGCCCAGGTAAAGGGTTGTTGTGGACTCAATTTAATTGCATTAATTTGTAAAAGCTTTTCAGCTACGGCTTTTTCGTTTGTCATGTTACAAATTTAGGGAATAGCAACAAGCTATGTGTTTTAAAAAATAAAAAACAAAACCTTTTACTTAATAATTGTATTAATTAGTTGTCCCTTTTTTATGCAAATACATATTTATTTTGGTAATAAACAGGTAATTCTTTGTAATGAAATTAACAAAGAGTTAAATGAAATATTGCACCATCCTGATGCTGTATTTGCAGACGAGGTATCCCCTAAGGCAATAAAATCGATATTGCATGAGATAAAAAAAGATTTTTTTCATGCTGGTGTACTATGGCATTCTGACTTTAACAAATTAAAAGAAAATTTCTTTAAAAATTTCAAAATTATTGAAGCTGCTGGGGGTATTGTACAAAATGATAAAAAGGAGTTGTTGTTTATTTATCGCCTTAAAAAATGGGATTTGCCAAAAGGTAAAATTGAAAAGGGTGAGCAAGAAGAAGTATGTGCTATGAGAGAAGTTACAGAAGAAACAGGGGTAAAAAATTTATAGCTAAAAAAGAAGGTTGGAGAAACCTATCATGTGTATGATGAATTTGGCAAACACTTTTTAAAAATTGTGCATTGGTATCACATGACTTGTTCATCAGCGCAGTATTTAATGCCTCAAACTGAAGAGTATATTACGGATATAAAATGGATTAGTCCAATAAATATAAAAGATTCTTTAACAAACACATACCCTTCGATAAAAAATATATTATCTACTTTTTTTGACACGTCATAAAACGATATTTATTTCACTATTAGTTGTGAAAGACTATTTCTTTTTTCGTATTGATTTTTTTACTACATCAGGTAAAAACTGACTAACATCGCCGCCATTGTGTAGCACATCTCTAACCAGGGTAGATGCTACTGATGTAAATTTAGGTAGGCATGTAAGAAATATAGTTTCCATATTAGTATCAATACTTCGATTCATATCTGCAATGGCTTTTTCGTATTCAAAATCATTAACGTATCTGATGCCACGCAGGATAAAATTGGCACCCACTTTTTTACAACACTCTACGGTAAGACCATCATAAGCCAATACAGCAACTTTTGGATTATTTTTATAAATTTCTCTTAACCATTTTAGTCTTTGCTTTTCGCTAAACATTGGCTTTTTACTACTATTTCGACCAATGCCAATTATCAATTTATCGAATAAGGGCAGGGCACGATCAATAATATCTGTATGTCCCAATGTAACGGGATCAAAAGTGCCGGGGAATAAACAAATTCTATTCATTAATAAAAAAATTAATAATTCAAAAGTAGTTAATTATTTAGTTTATTTACAGCCATATGCTTCTTTTGGAACGATACAGGTATTAATAAAAATAGTATAATTATTTTTGAATAGATGATAGATTATGTAATAGGCTTATTACCGGCCAATAAATACAATGCAGCCATTCTAACTGCCACCCCATTTTCTACTTGTTGTAATATGATAGATTGATGGCTATCTGCTACATCACTATCTATCTCCACTCCTCTATTAATAGGTCCAGGGTGCATGATTACAATTTCTTTATTTAAGCCATCTAATAACTTTTTACTGATACCATAAGCCAGATTGTATTCTCTTAAGGAAGAAAAAAGCACTTGATTTTGTCTTTCCAGTTGAATACGCAGTATGTTAGCTACATCGCACCACTGGAGGGCTTTTTTGATATTGTATTCTACTTGTACATGTAGGGCTTCTTTAATATATTTTGGAATTAGTGTTGGCGGTCCGGACACCATAACCTCGGCGCCCATTTTATTTAACAGATAAATATTGCTTAGGGCAACCCTAGAATGCATAATATCTCCAATTAAAAGTATTTTTTTCCCTTCTAAGCTACCTAATTTTTCCTGTATAGATAAAGCATCGAGCAAAGCTTGGGTAGGATGTTCATTTATGCCATCGCCGGCATTAATAATGGCAGCAGGAATATGTTTAGCTAAAAAATGTGGTGCCCCGCTGGCGCTGTGGCGAAGCACAACCATATCCACTTTCATACTTAAAATATTGTTTACGGTATCTAATAAAGTTTCGCCTTTTGTTATAGAAGAAGCAGAAGCAGAAAAATTAATGGTATCGGCCCCTAGTCGTTTTTCGGCCAACTCAAATGATATTCTGGTTCGGGTTGAGTTTTCGTAAAAAAGATTAACAATAGTAACATCACGCAAGGAAGGTACTTTCTTGACAGACCGTTGTAAAACCTCTTTAAACTGAGTTGCTGTTGATAGAATAAGAGAAATATCAGTTGGAGTAAGATCTTTAATGCCCAATAAATGTTTGGTAGATAGTTGCATTAAGGAGCGAAATTAGTATAAAAAGACAAAAGTAAAAAGTAAAAAGTCGTTCTAGCTTAATAAAGAACCCATTTTGTAGTGTATAATTAGTATAAAAACACTGCTTCTTTGTCCCATTCTACTTTCACTTTTTGATAAGTAGCAGTATCTATGGCTTTGCCACAATAATCGGGTTGAATTGGAAGTTCCCGATTAAAGCGCCTATCAACCAATACACACAGTTCTACTTTTTTTGCTCTTCCAAAGTCCTGTAAGGCATCAAGGGCTGCTCTAATGGTACGTCCGGTATAAAGCACATCATCAATTAAAATCACTGTTTTACCTTCTATTAAAAAGGGAATATGGGTACTATTAGCCACATGTAGTTCATCACGTACATCATCTCGATAAAAAGTAATATCTAAAACCCCGTATTGCAAATTTTCATTTGGGCATATTTGTTTAATACATTCCATCAACTTGGCACCCACCTGAACGCCTCGAGGTTGTAATCCTATAAAAATTATCTCATTTAAATTTATATTATTTTCTACTAGCTGATGTGCCAGTCTTGAAATAGCAAGATATAATTGTTGTTTATCTAAAATTGTTTTCAAGATTGATATTTTTTTACATTTTTTATTAGAATGTTGTTAGCTTATTTCTCCTGTAAAAACGGGTACCTATAATCTGTTGCAGAATTAAATGTTTCTTTTATTGTTCGGGCGCTTAGCCAACGATATAAATTTAAAATAGAGCCTGCTTTATCATTGGTGCCGCTGCCTCTTGCACCGCCAAATGGCTGCTGGCCTACTACTGCGCCTGTTGGTTTATCGTTGATATAAAAATTACCTGCGCTGTTACGTAATTTATCTGTAGCCAATTCAACTGCAAAACGATCCTGTGCAATAACGGCGCCGGTTAATGCATAAGGCGAAGTTTCATCAACAAGTTTTAATGTTGATTCAAATTTATTTTCATCATAAATATAAACAGTAAGTATAGGGCCAAACAATTCTTCGCACATGGTAATATAATATGGATCAGATGCTTCAATAATAGTTGGCTCAATAAAATAGCCTTCTGTTTTGTCGCACTTACCCCCTACCCAAACTTTTGCGCCGCTATCTCTTTTTCTAGCTCCTTTTATATACCCTTCCAGTTTATCAAAACTTTTTTCATCAATAACTGCATTTATAAAATTGGTAAAATCTTCTACGGTACCCATCTTCATTGTTTTTACCTCTTCCACTAATTTCTTTTTAACCTCTGCGGCTATATTAGATGGGATATAAGCCCTAGATGCTGCCGAACATTTTTGACCTTGAAATTCAAATGCCCCCCTTGCCAATGCGGTTACAACCACATCAGGATTAGCACTTTTATGTGCAATCACAAAATCTTTACCCCCTGTTTCGCCTACTATACGAGGGTAAGAGCGGTACATACCCATATTTTTTCCTATTGTTTCCCACATTTTATTAAAAACCCCAGTACTTCCGGTAAAATGTATGCCAGCAAAATCTCGGTGATTAAAAACAATTTCACCAATAGTGGGTCCATCAATAAAAACGAGGTTGATTACGCCATCGGGCAACCCTGCTTCTTTTAAAATACGCATAAACATTTGCGCGCTGTAAACTTGTGTATTAGCGCATTTCCAAATCACTACATTACCGCACATGGCAGCCGAAGTGGGTAGGTTGCCCCCAATAGCAGTAAAATTAAATGGGGTTAATGCAAATATAAATCCTTCTAGTGGCCTATATTCCACACGGTTATTCATACTCGAACCGCTGATTGGTTGCTGGCGATAAATATCGCTTAAGAAATGAACATTAAAACGCAAAAAATCTATCAGCTCACAAGCGGCATCTATTTCTGCCTGAAAACAATTTTTGCTTTGTGCAAGCATGGTAGTAGCGTTAATATAAGGGCGGTATTTGCCAGCTAATAAATCAGCTGCTTTTAAAAATATGTTTGCTCTATTTTCCCAACTCATTTTGGCCCATTTGTCTTTTACTTTTAATGCGGCATTAATGGCTTTTGTTACATGCTTTGCTTCGCCTACATGAAAATGACCCAGTAGATGTTTACGTTCGTGTGGAGGCCTAATCTCTAGTGTTTTACCAGTTCTTACTTCGTCTCCACCGATGTACATGGGAACATCAATTTTTGTATTTTTTAATTCTTTTAAGACCGTTTTAAGAGCTAATTTTTCTTTTGAGCCTGGTGCGTAATTAAGTACAGGTTCATTTATCGGCATAGGATAATAAAAATCTCCGTATTGCATAATGATGGCTTTATTGATTTAGGAATGTAATGCTAAGATAACTTTAATATTACTTATAAATTATACTACTGATTTTAAAATACTTACTAAAATAAAATTAGTACAAATATTTGGTTACTCTGTTTCCTTTTCACTCATCAAATAGGCTTTAATAAATCCATCTAGCTCTCCATCCATTACTGGTCCAATATTACCTACTTCATAATCCGTGCGGTGGTCTTTTATCATTTTATATGGATGAAAAACATAGCTCCGTATCTGGCTTCCCCATTCAATTTTCTTCTTTTTGCTATTGCTAACATCTTTTAGGGCGTTTCGCTTTTGTAGTTCAATTTCGTACAAGCGACTTTTAAGCATTTGCATAGCCATTTCTCTATTGCCTAATTGGCTTCTATCTTGTTGGCAAACGACTACAATACCTGTTGGTAAATGCGTTAGTTGCACTTTGGTTTCTACTTTATTTACATTTTGTCCGCCGGCACCGCCACTTCTAGATGTTTCCATTTTTACATCGGCAGGGTTAATTTCAATTTTAATGGTATCATCAACCAGTGGATAAACATTTACGGAGGCAAATGAGGTATGTCTTCTTGCATTGCTATCAAAGGGAGAGATTCTAACAAGGCGATGAACTCCATTTTCGGATTTTAAAAAGCCATATGCAAAATCACCTTCAAACTCATAAGTACAGGTTTTAATACCAGCTCCGTCACCCCATTGCCAATCAATTTCTGTTACCTTCCAACCCTGTTTTTCGGCGTACATACGGTACATACGGGCAATCATTTCGGCCCAATCCTGACTTTCCGTTCCTCCAGCGCCGCTATTTATTTGCAATACGGCAGGCAGGTGATCTTCGGGCTCGTTAAGGGTGCTTTTAAATTCAACTTCTTCAATTTTTTCAACAGCTAAGTTAAATGCTTCTTTAACTTCTTCTTCGGAGGTTTCGCCTGCTTTCCAGAATTCAAATAATATGGCAAAGTCTTCTACTGCAGTTTGCACTGCATAGTATAAATTTATCCAATATTCGTTTACTTTAATTTCTTTTAAAATAGCTGTAGCACGGGCATTATCGTCCCAAAAACCTGGCGAAAGCGAAAGTTGTTTATCATTTGTTGTCTTAGCTTCTCTGTTAGTTACGTCAAAGAAACCTCCCCAAAACCAAAACACGGTCCCTCATAGATTTAAGATGCTCTATTGTCATAATACAAAGGTAATTAAATAAAAAACAGGTAACAAGTTTTATGAGTTTTAGATAACCAGTATTTATTTAAAAAATATCTTTGTGATTTTAAACAAAATGTGATATCATTAAATTATGGTGTAATTTATATCACTAATTTTATTTAAAATTGAAGACTAAATATTTATATGTTACTAGATAATCATCGTTATTTTATTATTAACAAACCGCACCAAATGGTTTCGCAATTTATAAGTACGCATGATGTAAAATTGCTGAGCGATTTATGTTTTAACTTTCCTTTGGGTACTCATGCTATTGGCAGGTTAGATAACCATTCAGAAGGTTTGCTTATTTTAACTACAGATAAAAGGATTACCCGGCTTTTATTTTTAAGTAAAGTGCCACATAAGAGAGTGTACCTAGTACAAGTAAATAACACCGTATCGAAAGAAAATATAAAAAAATTACAACTATGTATTAACATAAGAATAAAAACTGGGGTGACATATACCACCAAACCTTGTGCAGTGGAAGTTGTAACCAACCCCGAGATATTTTACGAACTTGGTGATCGACTTACGGCATATTCTCCTTTTACTTGGTTGTTAATAACCATTACAGAAGGCAAATTTCATCAAATACGTAAAATGATTGCTGCAATACAACATAAATGTAAAAGACTAATTAGGATTAGCATTGAAGACCTGGAACTAAACGGATTAAAATCAGGCGGGGTAATGGAATTAGATGAAAAATATTTTTATAAAAAATTAAAAATCGGATAGTTTTTAATATTACATATGATAATCCTATTTTATATGCCCATTAAATTTAGTAATTATAAATTTTTACAGCGTATTAACTAAGTAATCTTTTTCAATTGAAGGTAATACCTTAATTTTGCCACAAACGAACCCTAATGGAATTAAAGTATGTAAAAAACATACAGTTTACCCGACTGATAAAATGTGACGGCAAATTAAAAGAATTTAATTTCAGAAAACCAAACGGCAAACAGGAAGGGCTTTTTACTGTAGATGTGATAGATGCAAAAGGCAGTAGGATTATTTTCAATATGGACATGCTAGAAAATACTTGGAAAATTACCAACAACGAATTACCTCAATGGATTTTAGACAACGAACTGGCTTTTCATGAGATAATTGAAGAGGAATTTAAATCGATTTAAAAAAAATATTTATACTGTAATAAATACTTCTCAAAAATCAGCACTTACTAAAATTGTTGGTTCCTTTGAAACCTTACCTGCAAGTATCGCACCTCCTTTTACATCATAATCATCTAACTTAATACTAAAATTTGCAGCAGCGTTTATAGCCTTACCAGATATAGTAAATATTGCAGTAGTTTCTACTTTTTTTGTAACACCATGTAAAGTTAACTCACCATTAACTATAACATTGTAAACACCATCTTTATTGAATTTAACTACACTTAGATTGCTAATTTCTCCTATAAAAGAGGCTATAGGATACTGATCACTATTCATCCATCCTTTGTTATTGAAATGTTCTTGAATTTTGGGATTTGAAAATGTAAAACTTTTTACTGTTGATTCAAAAGCTAATTTGCCTGATTTGGTATCAAGCGAGGCTATTACCGTTTTATTTTCTGCTTTAGGCAAAGCATCAATTGCTGTAGTTGCATCAAAGCTGATTGTGGCCGAAGTAGTTGTTTTCTTTTGTGCATATAATAACCCTATTGTGAGCAATAATGCCATTGATAATATTGTTTTTTTCATTTGTTTATTTTTTTGTTTTTATTTTAAAATTATTTATTAACCCCACAGCGTTTAAAGGTAATGTATTCAGTTTCTAAAATATTGCTGAAAGCGCCATTGCTGCAGCTCCCTTTTATGGAAACTCGATCTCCTATTTGCATCATTTTGGCTTCAGTAAGATGCTGCTGCTGAAATGCGAATATGATAAAGGAATTATTTGTCATATCAATCATTTTAATATTAGTGGTTGTATCTGCTAATTCAATTGCAGAGATAGTGCCGTTTACCACAATAATCTTTTCTGAATATTTTTTATTTGCACTAGTCATATCTTGTTGAAATTCTTTTATAAAGGCAAGGGCATTAACCGTAAAGTCAGCTTTTACATCCACGGTATCATTGTGTTTTAAATTAAATAGATACCAAATTGAAAGGCAAATTGCAAAAGTCAAGACAAACAGCACTATAAACCATTTTTTATGTCTTTTATAAAATTCCATTATTAACAATGTGAGATTAGGTGTTTTTATTAGAATATGTGCAAATATGCAATATTTATAAATTATAAAGTAATTTATTATATTATTTTATGTTAAAAAATTGAAACGAAGTAATATCGTGTTAATAAATAATCTATTAATATAATAATTTAAATGCAAAAACAATAATAAAAATGCTCATCGCATATCTTATTCTTTTTTCATATTTTACATTTTTAAAGAATGTGTTGGTAGCATAACCAGCAAAAAAAATGATGGTGCAGTTGGTTATAAAACTAAACAGCATTTGGAAACTTGCCAATAGTAAAATTTGTCTCAAAAAATTACCTCTATCTGGATGAATAAACTGAGGGATTAGAGAAAAATACAAAACAAAAGAACCTGGATTTAACAAATTGCCAATAAACCCTTTAAAATAAAAGGGTGATAAACTTTCAGCTCTATTAGAATCTGTTGATTTTTTCCACTGAGATATTTTTACATTACGAATGGCTAAATAAAATAGATACCCAATGCCGAAATAACGCACAATATTTAATGCTAGCGGCATGCTTAGCAGTATGGCTGTTAAGCCCATAATAATTGCAATTATATGTATTACAAATGAACTAACGATGCCTGCTGCAGTTGCCCAACCAGCCTTACGGCCATATTCAAAAGTGTAGGTTAAGTAAAGCATTTGATTTGGGCCAGGTGAAACGGCAAAACCAATCACAAAAAATATATATATAATTAGTTCATTTAACGACATATTTTTTTATTTCTTTTCTTAAAATTATAGTTTCATTACCAACCTCTTCAAAACGGGTGTCATAATCTTTATGCAAAGTTTTCATTATTCTATCCCACCAAGTAAAATACAAGCTGTAATTACCTTTAAAATACTGGTGGTGCATATTGTGATTAACGGAGGTATTAAACCATTTAAAAAACCAGTGCTTATTAAACCACTTAGGAAATAACTCAAAGCCTAAGTGTCCATAAACATTATAGATTGTCATAAAAATTAAAAAAATGAAAAGATGAAGAATATGTATTGGAAAAGCAAATGCAAAAATGTAAATAATTGCCGACTCTATAATAGCTTCTGTAGGTTGAAAAGAGAAGGAAGCCCAGGGCGATGGATTCACACTTTTATGATGAACCACATGAAAGAATGTAAACAATTTGGGATGATGCATTAGGCGATGTGTCCAGTAAAAATATGTGTCATGCACAATAAGCATAAAAGGAAATACTAACCAAAAATAAAGCATACTATGCTGATGAATATTTCGATAAATAGTAGTATGTGGCAATATCTCTTTATTATTTAAAATAAATGGTGTTGTAGCAAATAGGAGAAGTGTTAATAAGGAGTAAAATACCTCGCGATAGTAATCTGATTTTGCTGGCCACTTTTTTTGAATTTTAGCAAATAAAGATTTATTTTTAAGGAGCAGATAAAAAAACAAAAATGCAAGGCCTCCAAATAATATATAACGAAGTACTCCAAGGATAAAAACAAATAGTGCCTGACTCCAAGAATCACTAGGAAATAGCATACTAGTTATTTATGTTTAAAATAAATTTCGGTAGCTCCATATCCATACATATGACTGTATTGATTTACAAAAGACTTAACTTCTGACTTTAATTTCAAAAGATAATGTATCTCGTCACGTAGTTTACCTATGCCAACCCCATGTATAATAGTTAAAGATGATTGGTGATGCGCTACTGCAAGTTCATAATATTTCTCAAAAGCTTTTAATTGTAAGCTTAGTATTTCAAAATTAGATAAATGTTTCCAACTATCAGTAAGCTTTTCAATGTGTAGATCAACCACTGATCTTGCAGGCTCCATGTTTTGTCTTATTTTTGCCGCATCATAAACTATATAGCCCGCATTACCTAGTCTGTTCAAATCAACTTTTTCCTCCTCTACCCTTTCTGGATAATTATTGAGTAAAAGATATGAAAATTCGGGTTCATTTTTCAGCTGTATTTCTTCTATCTTTTTAAATAATTGTTTTGCTTTTATTTTTAAAGAAGTTTCATAAAAAGGGACTTTTTTTTTGTTTGGCACTTTAAGTGCAAACTCAAATTTAAATCTAGGACTATCGCTTAAGTCTTCAAATTTTACATCATGTAAATAAAAATTACTAAGTGGATCAATAATATTCTTTAATTCAAAATGACTCCCCCCTGCAATAATTAAATTATAAGTAAAAGTATAAGCCGTTTCGTTTTGATTAACTAGATACAATTTAAATTTATCCACGATATCATCATCAA
This sequence comes from Chitinophaga pinensis, assembly GCA_945865645.1. Lineage (GTDB taxonomy): Bacteria > Bacteroidota > Bacteroidia > Chitinophagales > Chitinophagaceae > Ferruginibacter > Ferruginibacter pinensis_B. The sequence continues at coordinate 15,047 of CAMBEI010000034.1, forward strand.
ATATATCTTTATCAAATATGGGGAAAAAAGAAAGTAATATCCCATTTCCTTCTTTTGTTTTTGGAATTATTTTTTCTTTTTGTATTTGATTAATAAAAATTTCCTTTTTTTCGGACTTAAATTTCTCGGAAAACATTTTAAAATAAGGGAAGTCAATTTGATCGGTATAAATAGGAAATTTAACACCTTTTACTTCTACCAAAACCATTTTTTCATTAATAATTTCCTGCACTACTCCTACTTCATCGGTAAGTAAAACTAATATTTTATCGCCAGGCTGGTATTTCATTCTCCTTTTTTCTATTTAAAAAATTTATTAACTAGCAAAAAATGTAAAGTTACATAAAAGACTCTCGTTGTAAATTTTTCACAATTTTAAAATTATTATAGGCAGCGAATAAGCGTGAATTGTAAAATTAAAAAATTTGAAATAAGATAAAATTAGGTATTATTTTTGGGGGCAAGTTTACTTTTTTTATACCCGTATAAAAAATAAATAATAACGCCCAAAATAAGCCAACTAATAAACCATACCCAATTACTTTTACTCATACCGGTAAGTAAGTACATGCAGGTAATAACTCCCATTAAAGGGATTAAAGAATACTTTTTAACAAATGCAAATAGCGCTAGAAGTAAAGCGCTTATCCAAAATAAAATCAAAGAAATATTAGGAATAGCCATATCCATAAAAGTTTTGTTTCCCATTATATAATCTTTGTCATGGCTATAATCAAAAATAAATAAATCAGAAAAATAGGTTTTCGAAATTGCCCAAGCAATAATGATTGAAGCAATAACAATTAATGGAAAAGCAAATTGTGCATTAATATATGGTAGGTGAAACCGTCCCCCAATTTTTTTCTTAGGTGGAATTAATAATACGCCACCACAAACCAAAACAAAAGCAAATAATGTTGCAATACTTGTAAAATCAAGTACAAATGTTTTATCGGTAAATAATATAGGAATGCCTACAACAAATCCTGTAGCGATGGTTGCAAAAGAGGGGGTTTTAAATTTGGGATGAATTTTTTTAAATACAGGAGGCATTAATCCGTCTCGGCTCATGCTCATCCAGATACGTGGTTGCCCCATTTGGAAAACTAATAATACACTAGTCATGGCCACTACAGCAACGATAGCTACAAGAAACTGCATCCATCCTACATTAAGATTTTGAGGTTCAAAAATAAAAGCAAGAGGATCTCCTACACCATCAAAATTTTTATAATTTACAGCTCCAGTTAACACGAGTGTTAATAGAATATATATTATTGTACAAATTACCAATGATAGGATCATCCCTCTAGGCAAATCTTTTTGCGGGTTTTTACTTTCTTCTGCTAATACACTTACTGCATCAAAACCAATATAAGCAAAAAATACACTAGCAACAGCCATCATTACGCCACTAAAACCATTGGGCATAAAGGATTTTACGCCCACATTATTTGACGGAGTCCAATTTGAAAAAAGTTGATTTGAAAAAATTAAATACCCTCCAACGATTATGATAAGAGCCACCACTGCTATTTTCAAAACCACCATCACGTTACTAAAATTTCTACTTTCTTTTATACCGCGGTAAACAAGATAAGTAATCAGAAAATTAATAATAAGTGCAGGCAAATCTAAAATAATCCTTAATTCTGCTACTATAGGTGCATTATTCCATGCTGCTAATTCAGCAGCATGGCCACTTCCCCGTTCTATAGCGTGCTTAGCCTCCATGTAACTAGTACAAAAATACTCGGGAATATGCACATTCATTTTACCCATTAGCGAAGTAAAATAATCGCTCCAGCTATAGGCTACATAAATATTACCAATAGAGTATTCCATAATTAATGCCCATCCAATTACCCAGGCAAATAGCTCCCCAAAGCTTGCATAAGCATAAGTGTATGCGCTACCTGCAACGGGTATTCTACTTGCAAATTCGGAATAACATAAAGCGGTAAAAGCGCAAGCGATACCGGTAATAATAAATAATATTACAACCCCTGGTCCTCCATTGAATACAGCAAACCCAAGACTACTAAAGCTTCCTGCACCTAGAATAGCTGCAATACCAAAAAAAGTAAGATCTTTAACCGTTAAAACACGTTTTAAATCGCCTGCATGCAAATCATCAGCACACTCGGCTAAAATGCTTTCAATTTTTTTTGTACGAAATAAGGAACTTGACATGTTAATTTTTATTTTTAGAACCAGAAAATTAAGGCAATATTTTAAGAGTTAAGAAAATCATAGGATTAACAAAAAGAAACTTTCAAAAAAAATCAGCTCTCCCGCATCATTAAATAATCGGCTAGTTGTTGCAATGGCTTTTTACGAACAGAAAGTACTGCCGAATCATCTAAGTGCTTTAGTGCAGTTTGTAGGTATTTATTTTTAAGTGCTGTAGCCCAACTATCAACTTTGCAGTCATTAAAAATTTGCATTACTTTTTCTACTTTATCGGCCTGATTATTTTTAATCAACTCTTTTAATTCGCATAGTTGTGCTGGCTTTGCAGTTTCAAAAGCATGAATCATTAAAAATGTTTTTTTATTAGCCAGGATATCACCACCCACTTTTTTGCCAAATTTATCTGGATTACCAAAAGCATCTAAATAATCATCTTGCACTTGAAAAGCAATACCAAGATTTTCTCCAAACTCATACAAATGATTTTGATTACCCTCACTCGCTCCTCCTAAAATTGCACCAAGTTTAAGACTAGCAGCCAATAATACAGAAGTTTTTAAAGTAATCATGTGCATATACTCATCCATGCTCACTATATCTCTATTTTCAAAATCCATATCCAGTTGCTGTCCTTCGCAAACTGCTGCAGCTGTATTATTAAAGAGAGATAAAACTTTTTGTAAGTGGGGTAATTTAATTTTATTAATATGCTCATACGCTTTTACCAACATCACATCCCCTGCAAGCAAGGCAGTTGATTCGCCATATTTAGTATGTACAGTTTGCATGCCCCTACGCATAGGAGCCTTATCCATTATATCGTCGTGTATTAAGCTAAAATTATGAAAGAGTTCTATAGCATTTGCTATATAATAAGCATCGTTATCAATTTCATCAAACAATTGGTTACCCATTAACACGCAAACTGGACGAATTCTTTTTCCGCCTAAATTTAAGATGTATTGTGCAGGACCATACAAGGTTTCTGGCTGATCTGAAAAATGTCGGATATTGAATTTTTCTTCAAATAATTTAGAAAGTTGTATGAATGTATGCATATTATACTTATCTACTAATGCACAAGTGTGCTAACATATAAGGCACATTGGCAGTTTATTAATTTTATTTCTTAATTCTTGATGATTTAATACTAGATTTAGATTTACTTGCTAATTTAGGTTTAGCCCCTATTGACTGCTTTCCTAGTTCTCGGCTACTCATTCCTTTTTTATTTGTAACCCACTCATAATCTAGCTGTCGTTTAGTTAAATTAGCCGCTACTACTTTTATTCTTACGGCGTCTCCCATTCTAAATTTTTGTCCTGTACGCATACCTACTAAAGCATAATCAGCTTCATCCAACCTAAAGTCGTCATATTCGCTCAAATCCCTGGCAGATACCATGCCTTCGCATTTATGCGTAACCGTCTCTACAAAAAAACCGAAGGAAGCTACACCGCTAATGATGCCGTCAAACTCCTGGCCCAGGTAATTTTTCATAAATTCAACCTGCTTGTATTTATTACCTGCACGTTCTGCTTCCATGGCCTTACGTTCCCTATCACTGCAATGTTTACAGCATTCATCCATTTTTTTATCTAGCTTCAAATTCTTTTCTAAACATTGTAACAAAATACGATGAACCATCACGTCGGGATATCTGCGGATAGGAGAAGTGAAATGACAATAGTGTTCAAAGCCAAGCCCATAATGTCCAATATTTGAAGACGTATAGATAGCTTTTGACATTGTTCTTATGCCTAATTGCTCCAGAACATGTTGCTCTGGCTTACCTTGCACATCTTTGAGCATTTTATTAAATGATGCGGCAACAGCAACTTCATCATGCATATCAAATGTGTAACCGAATTTTTTGGCAAATGCAATAAATGGTTTCAACTTTTCGTCATCTGGGGTATCATGAATACGATATGGAAATGGGATAGGTTCTTTATTAACTTTAATTTTTGATATATAGGAAGCTACTGTTCTGTTAGCAAGTAACATAAATTCTTCAACCAATTTATGAGCATCTTTACTTTCTTTAATAACAATACCAATAGGTTTACCTTTTTCATCTAAATCAAATTTTACTTCCTGAGAAGAAAAATTAATAGCCCCATTTCTAAAACGTTCTCTTCTAAATTTTTGTGCAATATCATTTAACAAGACAATTGATTTATAATGCAATCCGTCTTTCTTTTCAATAATATCTTGCACCTCATCGTAATTAAATCGATGGTTACTATGAATAATAGTTCTACCCAACCAGGTATGTTTAACCTCTCCTCTGTTCGTAATTTGAAAAATAGCAGAGAAAGTATATTTATCTTCATGAGGTCTTAATGAGCACAACTCATTAGATATTTTTTCGGGCAGCATAGGATTGACTCTGTCGGGCAAATACACGCTAGTAGCTCTTTCATAAGCAATTTTATCAAGCAAAGTACCAGATTTTACAAAAAAACTTACATCTGCAATATGAACACCAATTTCGTAATTCCCGTTATCTAAATTCCGGATAGAAATCGCATCATCAAAATCTTTCGCATCTACTGGATCAATGGTAAAAGTTAATACATCCCTAAGGTCTTTCCTTTTGCTAATTTCCTCGCGGGAAATATGCTGTTGCAATTTCTTTACTTCTGCAAGTACCTCCTTATCAAACGAAAGAGGAAATCCCGTTTCAATTAAAATTTCTTTCATAGCCATATCATTCTCATCTTCCGATTTTAATATGCTAAGCACTTCGCCAATTGGTTTTTTTTCTAATTTACCCCAGCTTAGCAGTTTAACTACCACCCGCTGATTATCTTGTGCACCATTTAATTTATCAGCAGCAATATAAAAATCAGGAATTGGTTTTTCAGATGCAGGAATAAAAAAAGCGAAATTCTTACTGATCTGAATGTTTCCAATAAATTCAGTTTGCTTACGTTCGGCAACATCCACTATTTTCCCTTCTGGTCTTTTATCTTTTGAAAGTCCCATGTTAATTTGCACCCGAACTATATCTCCATGAAAAGCCCTATTAAAATCATTAGGACGAACAATGATATCTTTTTCATTCCCTTCTACAATTACAAAGCCCATTCCATTTTTAGAAATATCAAGTCTACCCTTTAAAATGTCTGTTTGAGATGATTTTTTACCCGATTTATTTTTTTTTTGCATATATATTATTTATGTTACCAGCCTATTATGAACAAAAAGTTAATTTATATTCAATTACTGAATAGTAACAAATAGGTATATTATGTATGCAATGTACCAACAAATTGCTACATTCGAAAAAATGAAGCCGTTGCAGAGCCTGATAAAACCTCCACAAAAAATTATTACCAAAACAATTTGGGTACTTTCTTTGATGAGTTTATTTAACGATATGGCCAGTGAAATGCTCTATCCAGTAATGCCTCTTTTTCTAAAACATATTGGTTATACTGCAATTTTTATCGGAGTACTTGAGGGTATTGCAGAGGCAGTAGCCGGTTTAAGCAAGAGTTATTTTGGTAAACTAAGTGATAATAGTGGCAAAAGATTACCCTTTGTTCAACTAGGATATGCATTAAGCGCCATTAGCAAGCCCATGCTAGCCATTTTTATTTACCCTAGTTGGATATTTTTATCCAGAACAACTGATCGATTAGGTAAAGGCATACGTACTGGCGCCCGAGATGCCATGCTAAGCGAAGAAAGTAGCAAGGATACTAAAGCCCAAGTATTTGGCTTTCACAAGAGCATGGATACTATGGGCGCTGTTTTAGGTCCAACGTTGGCTTTGATTTACTTATATTATTTCCCAAATAATTACACTTCTCTTTTTTTAATTGCCTTTTTCCCTGGTTTATTAGCGTTTGTGTCTACCTTTTTTATCAAAACAAATAGTCCCCCCAACATACTAAAAACTGGTAACCAAAATGCGTCTATCCATATTTTTTCATTTATTAGTTATTGGAAAAATAGCAACAGGGCATACAAAAAATTAATTGTAGGTTTATTATTATTCGCTTTATTTAATAGTTCTGATGTATTTCTGTTATTAAAAATGAAAGAAAGCGGATTAAATGATTCTGCAGTGATAGGGATTTATATTTTTTACAACTTGATATATGCTTTGCTAGCTTACCCCATTGGTATTTTAGCAGACAAATTAGGTCTAAAAAAAATATTTATTGTCGGACTATTTATTTTTAGCATTGTATACTTTGGTTTTGCTTTCAATCACAACATAACTACATATTTGTTTTTGTTTTTTTTGTATGGTGTTTATGCTGCCGCAACTGAAGGTGTTGCAAAAGCATGGATCAGTAATTTGGTAGATAAAAAAGAGATCGCCACTGCCATTGGAACTTTTGCAGGATTCCAAAGTATTAGTTTACTAATTGCCAGTAGTATTTGTGGTTTACTTTGGTTTTATTATGGCGCTATGTTTACTTTTTTACTTACAGCTATTATTACCACTTTGGTAGTTATTTATTTAGCAATATTTAGTAAAACTACAGAGCATATTTCATAACTTTACCCTTGGTATATATATCACTTTATTCATTGTAGATTAATCATATAGGTACTAAAATAATTTATTATATTAATAAAAGACATAGCGATGAACAGAAGAAAGTTTTTACAGATTGGGGCAATAACTACTCCTTTATTTGCAGTAAAAAAATCCTTTGCAAAAAATTTTGACCAAACTACAAAACCTATTGTTATTTCAACTTGGGACAGTGGGATGTCTGTAAATGCCGAAGCTTGGAAAATTTTATCAACAAAGGGAACTTCATTAGATGCGGTAGAAGCAGGTGCAGTACATATTGAAAACGAAATCAATTGTTGCGTTGGCCTTGGTGGATTTCCCGACCGGGATGGCATTGTTACATTAGATAGTTGCATTATGGATCACCAAGCAAATTGCGGTGCTGTAGCAGGTTTGGAGCGTATAAAGCACCCTGTATCCGTAGCCCGTAAAGTGATGGAAAAAACGCCACATGTAATATTGGTAGGAGCAGGAGCACAACAGTTCGCCCTAGAAAATGGATTTGTTCTAGAAAGTAGTGAATTATCCAATGAGGCAAAACACGCCTATAGCAAATGGCTTAAAAAAAACGAATACACACCGGTTACTAACATAGAAAATAAAAAACAAAATGGCCCTTTTGCACCTAATTTTTTTGAGGACGGCACAGTTAATCATGATACCATGGGTTTAATTGCTATGGATGCAAGAGAAAATATATCTGGTGCTGTTACCACCAGCGGTATGGCATTTAAATTACATGGCCGTGTGGGCGACTCCCCTATTATCGGCGCAGGGCTTTTTGTAGATAATGAAGTAGGTGCTGCCACAAGTAGTGGAACAGGAGAAGAAGTAATTCGCATATGTGGAACACATTTGGTTGTAGAATTTATGCGCCAAGGATACTCCCCAGAAATGGCATGTAAAAAAGCTGTGGAAAGAATTATTAAAAGAGATATGGAAAAAGCTAAGCGTTTGCAAGTTGGTTTTATAGCAATGAATAAAAAGGGACAATATGGTGCCTATGCTATTCAAAAAGGATTTCTATTTAGTGTAAAGAGTAACAATGAAAATCAAATTCATCCATCAAAATATTTGCTTTGATTTTTAAACTAGAAGTCATAGGTTTTAATATAGTAAGCTGTATCAATGCAGAGAACGCGGGTGCACATCGAATTGAATTGTGTGATAATCCCGAAGAAGGCGGCACAACTCCTTCTTATGGGTTTATAAAAGCCGCAAGAGAAAAATTACAGATTGACCTATATCCTATTATTAGACCTCGTGGGGGAGATTTTTTATATAGTGATGCTGAATTTGAAATGATGAAAGCAGATATAAAAATTTGTAAAGACCTCGATTGTGACGGTGTGGTAATTGGCATGTTGCATGCAAATGGATCGGTAGATAAAGAAAGATGCAAAGAGTTAGTTGAGTTAGCTTATCCCCTTGGTGTTACTTTTCATCGTGCATTTGACAGGGTTAATGATGCTTCAAAAGCTTTAGAAGATATTATTGAAATTGGTTGCGAAAGAATTTTAACATCAGGATTACAGCCTTTTGCTGTGAATGGAGCTGAACTAATTTTTAGCTTAATCAAACAGGCCGATGAAAGAATTATTATTATGCCGGGAAGTGGTGTACGTAAAGATAACATTATTAAACTTGCTAAAAAAACAGGCGCAATTGAGTTTCACACCTCTGCAAGAACCTTGTTAAAAAGTAAAATGAATTATAATAATGAATTAATGAGTAAAAATTTAAGTAGTGTTACTGTAAATGAAGATGA
>CAMBEI010000035.1 GCA_945865645.1 Chitinophaga pinensis
GAAAAATACGAACGTGGCCATTTAGAAAACCCAGCTGGTAATAATAAAACAATTACAGTCCCTGTTGAAAAAAAGAAAGAAGTAGAAAAAACGTCAGAAATGCTTGAATGGGAAAAGAAAAATAAAGGCAAGAAAAAGACATTAAGGAATGATAAAACAAATTCGGGCGGATAGAAGGATAAACCAATACACGAAATATAAAAAAAGAGTGCTTAAAAACTATAATTAATTAAGGCGTAGAATTAATGATCCCACAATTTAAAAAAACGTTGAAAGTATAATAATTGAAAGGGTAGTGCATTTCTCCAATATTCCCAATTATGCTGCCCTGACCTTTCTATATAGGTATGAGGTATTTTTAATTGCAACATTTTTTGATGCAGTCTGCGATTGCCTTCAATAAAAATATCTTTTTCGCCACAATCAAAAATTATTTTTAAGTCAGTATTGGTATGCCTTTCAATTAAATTAATAACCGTTAAATTATACCAATTATTTGCACTTGCAATCGTATCTCCAAACCTTTTTATGATATCAAAACTATTTTTATTTTCCTCTAAATCTACACCCCCACTCATACTTCCTGCAGCACCAAAAATAGCTGTGTACTTTAAAGCAAGAAATAAAGCCCCATGACCTCCCATACTTAACCCGGTAATAGCACGATGATTTTTATCCGCAATGGTTCTGTAATTTTTATCTACAAAATCTACAACCTCTATACCAACATGGGTTTCATATCTATATGCTGAATCTATTGGACTGTTAAAGTACCAACTATTGGTAGCCCCATCCGGACAAACAATAATTGTTTGATAAGTATCAACATAATCTTTTAATGCTGGTACACGTATAATCCAATTGCTATAACAGCCATCGTAGCCATGCAAAAGATAAACTACCGGAAATTGCAATAAAGCCGTGTTGTAATTATCTGGTTTTATAACAACAGCTTTTATTAATTTATGCATACTACTGCTATAAATAGAAATCGTATCTACAGTACCTGCAAATAATTTAACTGAAAAAATAAATACAAAAAAAAACAGTAGTATGTATTTCATTTTAATATAATTTATTTCAAAAGTGCAATTAAAAAGCTGTTCGACCTGAGGCAAAACAGCTTTTTAATATTATACAAATTTGTTTTACTATTTTATTTCTTTCTGCATCGGATTGCCTCCTCCAAAAGCAGCACCTCTTGGCCCACGACCTACACCCCCCCCTTTAAACAACTGAAACTTACTTGGCGTTTTTAACAAAGGCCAAGTGTTGTTACCTGTATTTATATCGGCAGTTTCTCTTAAAGGATCTAACAAAATTGATACAACTTCTTTATCCTTCATAAAAGTTTTAATCACCTTATTCTCGTTCTTCCGCCAAATTTGAACAGGAATACGATCAATTTCTTTAGTCCCATCTTTAAATGTCCACTGAATAATAATTGGCATCACCAAACCCCCTTTATTACTAAATGTTAACTCATACATATTTTTATTGCCAGCCAAATAATAGCGTTCCGCTTCCGTATAATTATCTAAAGTTATAGCCGACATGATTATCTCTGATGGTGTACTATCTACCTTGGCCAACCCTCTATCGTACTTCCAATAAAAATCTCTTAACGACTGGTCTGCATCTGTTTCAAAAATTATTTTCTTATCATCGCGGTTACGGATTTTAGAAATATCATCAAAATTATTCAGTATAGGTTTTGCAAGCGAAAACTTTTTTGTATTAGGTCCATTGTTATTTTGCACTGCAGATTCCTCTGTATTTAACACTGCCCACTTAACTGTATCAAGTGAAATATCACAAGGCTCTATACCATAAAACCATCCTCGCCAAAACCAATCTAGGTCTTCCGCACTAGCGTCTTCCATGGTACGAAAAAAATCTGAAGGTGTTGGGTGCTTAAATGCCCAACGTCGCGCATATTCTTTAAATGCATAATCGAAATTTTCTCTCCCCATAATAGTTTCACGTAAAATATTTAAGCCAGTAGATGGCTTACTGTAAGCATTAGGCCCAAACTGAATTATATTTTCGCTATTGGTCATAATTGGTTCCAACATATCTTTTGGCAACTTCATATAGTCAACAATTTTATATGCGGGTCCTTTCCCTACCGGAAATTTATTGTCCCATAATTCTTCAGCTAAATATTCGCAAAAAGAATTCAGCCCTTCATCCATCCAGGTCCATTGCCTTTCATCACTATTAATGATCATAGGGAAAAAATTATGACCTACTTCATGTATTACCACTCCTAACATACCATTCTTTGTTCCCTCACTGTATGTGCCATCTTTTTCGCAGCGACCAAAGTTGAAACAAATCATCGGGTACTCCATACCGCTAGCTGCTTCTAAACTTTGTGCAACAGGATAAGGATAAGGAATTGTGAATTTTGAATAAGTTTTAATGGTATGTGCCACCGCCTTTGTACTAAATTTGCGATATAAATTATAGGCTTCTTTACCATATGCACTCATACACATCACTTTCTTACCTTCAACCATAGCTGGCATAGCATCCCAAATAAATTTACGCGACGAACCCCAAGCAAAATCACGCACCATATCAGCTTTAAAAATCCAAGTTTTCTTTTTGATTGATTTTAATTTTTCTTTTGCAGTAGCTTCATCCAATGTCACTATTTCCATTACATCGGTTGCCGTTTGTGCTTTTTGCCAACGGGCATATTCTTTGGGTGATAAAACCTGTTGATAATTTTGGCCTTGACCTGTTGCCATTACCACATGATCTGCAGGCACCGTCATGGCTACTTTATAATTACCAAAAACCAATGCAAATTCGCCTGAACCTACAAACTGGTGATTTTGCCAGCCTTGAAAATCGCTGTACACACAAAGACGAGGAAACCACTGCGTCATAGTGTACAAATCATTGCCGTCTTCCAGAAAATTTTCAAAACCACCACGGCCGCCAAACTTAGTTTTTTCAATGATATTATAATTCCAGTCAACTTTAAAAATAAATTGCTGGCCGGGTTTAAGCGGTTGAGGCAATTCAATGCGCATCATTGTTTTATTGATGGTATATGCCAGTTTTTCTCCAACTGCATTAGTAACAGACAAAATGTTTACCCCATATTCCCTTGCTGCATCTACTTTGCCACTATACCTTACAATATCCTGCTCAGAAATGCCTTTAGGCATAGTATTACTACTTTGATAACCAGAGTTATTGGTATTGCTATGTTCATTTTCATCCAACTGAAGCCACAGATAAGTTAATATATCAGGCGAATTGTTTGAGTAGGTAAGCGTTTCTTTACCAATCAACCTACGGTTGGGTTCATCTAGTTCGCAAACAATATCATAATCGCAGCGCTGCTGCCAGTACTTTGGACCAGGCGCACCACTTGCAGTACGGTATTCGTTAGGTGTGGGAAGAATAGAGCCCAACTGTTCAAAACGATTACCATGGTTACTGCCGGGATTATTTTTAATATCCTGGGCACTGGCAAAAATGCTCATTAAAAGCAAACATGCAAAAACTGTAAGTTGTTTCATTTTATGATTAAGTGTTTAATTTATTATTATGCTATCAATGCCGGATAACGTTCCCAGGCCATTTTAACGGCAATACATAATGCAAAAACCGACAAGCTCCATATCCACCATTTTTGATTAAGCCTTGCTACATTAACTAGTAGGTAACTTATAAATAGAATAAACATTACCACAATAATCTGTCCTGCTTCTAATCCAATATTAAATCCCAATAAACTCCAGCCAATGGATTGATCTTTTGCCATCATAAACCGAATTGCATTGGCAAAGCCTAAACCATGTATCAATCCAAAAAATAAAGCTAAAAAATAATTCAACTGTAAAGATCTTGGCTTTATTTTTTTCTGCCATAGATTAAAAACAGCTGTTATAATAATTGTACATGGTATTAAAAATTCCACCCAATCATTGGCTACCCTAATAATATCGAATATACTTAATGCCAAGGTTAAAGAATGCCCAATTGTAAAAGCTGTTATCAATATTAATACCTGTCTCCAGTTGCATATTAAATAAATAGCACTCAAGGCTAAAACAAAAAGTAAATGATCAAGTGCATCCCAGTCCATCATATGATGCCATCCCAAATCAAAATAAAAAACCAAATTCTGCATGAAACGGCTTAAAATTGACTGTTTACATTAACTTTGTATCTAAAATATCTTTAAAGTAACGGTTTTTTATCAATCTCTTTGCTAAATGGTGCATTTTTTATTTAAATGGTTAATGCTTGGCGGGCTGTTAGTAAATACACCGGTAACTACTTATCACCCCATATTTGTAAGTGTTACCGAAATTGAACACAATGCTAAAGACAAAACATTGGAGATAAGTTGTAAAATTTTTACTGATGATTTTGAAAAAACATTACGTGAAACCTACAAAACCAGGGTTGATCTGCTACAGCCAAAAGATAAAAATGCGATGAATAACCTGGTGAAGGATTATGTAAAAAAACACCTGCAGATTAAAGTTGATGGTAAAGCAGTTGACATGGAGTTTATCGGATACGAACAACAGGAAGAAGGAATTACTAGTTTTTACCAAGTAAATAATATTAGTTTTATTAAAAAAATAGATATTACAGACAATATCTTATTTGAGTACAAAAAAGAGCAGTTAAGTATTATTCATATAATAGTAAATAATAACAGAAAAAGTACAAAACTAATTAATCCAGAAGATAAAGTAAGTTTTGAATTTTTATAATTTTTTAAAACCCTCCCTATCCAATTGCGCTTATTTACTTGTAAAAAGACAACTTCATTTACCTCAATAAAAAAATCTTCAATTACTGAAGGCCTTTCATAGTTTTCTTATGCTTTATAGTATTGGGTTTCATAGGCTACTTTGCTTTTCAAGAGGATAAGGATATTTTAACAATGTAAAGATGCGTACTTATTAAATTAGAGTTTGTAGCGTTATGAATTATTGCAAGTAGAAATTATTCTATAATTCAGAGAATCGAATAAGCGCAAAAAGTTAAATGAAAAAAGCTGCGCTCAAATTGTAGCAATTACATTTCTTCTTTTATTTCTTCGGATATTTTTACAATCACTTTATCGATGCGTTGACCATCCATATCTACAATTTCAAAATCAAATCCATTCCATTCAAATTGTTCACCGGTTATAGGGATATGCTCTAACTCATGTAAAACAAATCCAGCAAGTGTATCAAAGTCGTGTTCCCCTTCATGCATCCATTCTGTTTTTTCAAAATGACTTAAAAAATCATAAAATGGAATCTGTGCATCTACCAAGTAAGATCCATCAGCGCGTTCTATAATTCCATATTCTTCTTGTCCACTTTGAGGCACATCCCCTACAATGGCTTCCAGTATATCATTAAGCGTTACCATGCCTTCTAATGTGCCATATTCATTTACAATAAAACAACTGTGTATTTTTGAAGATTTAAATTTTTCCAGCAGCTGATAAGCGGTATTATTTTCTGGCACAAACATGGCCAGTTTTGATAGGTCTTTAAGTTTTGTTGTTGCGTTTGCTTTTAAAATATCTTTCACAAAAACAACCCCAGTAATATCGTCAACTATTTGATCGCAAATCGGATAAGTTGAATAAGTAAGTACTTCAAATCTGTCTTTAAAATTTTGCACGGTATCATTTTCATCAAACCAAACAATATCAGTACGATGTGTCATTAAAGAAGTAATATTCCTGTCTCCTAAGTGAAATAGTCTTTCTATAATATCTTTTTCTTCTTCTTCAATGGCTCCATGCTCACTCCCTTCTGTAATCATGGCTTTTATCTCTTCCTCAGTAACGGCATTATCTGATGATGTTTTAATATTAAGTATTTTAAAAAATAGCTGTGATATTTTAGACAATAGCCAAACAATTGGATAAGTAACTGCCGATAAAATATTCATTGGCCCAGAAACCACTCTTGCAATTTTTTCGGCGCGTAACATACCAAGACGCTTAGGCACAAGCTCCCCAAAAATAATAGAAAGAAAAGTAACTACGATTACAATAATTACAGTAGAAACTGTAGCAGCATAGGGTTTTAAAAATTCAATTTTATTAATATTCGGCTCAACAAAATGAGCAAATTTTTCACCTGAGTAAACGCCTGTTAAAATGGCAATTAAAGTAATAAAAATTTGTGCTGTTGATAAAAATTTTTCAGGATTTTCTGCTAGGTTTAGAGCTATTTTTGCTTTTAAATCACCCTTCTTTGCCATCATTTCTAATCTACTCTTTCGGGCACTTACAAGTGCTATCTCTGTCATTACAAAGAGACCGTTTACAATAATAAGAATTGATAATATCAGTATTTCAACCATAAATTTTAAACTAAGCCGTAGTTTTTGTAAAACGATTTGCCCGACAAATATCCGATAAGTATTCCAATTAGTCCTCCACAGATAATATCTATAGGGTAATGAACCCCTACATAAACCTGTGCAAAAGAGATACTAAAGGCCCAAAAAAAGAATAAAATAGTCCATTTATCAAACCTTTGTTTTAAAGTGAGATAAAAAAACATGGCCATACCAAAATGATTAGTGGCATGTGAAGATGTAAAACTAGAGCTTTGCGGACTATATCCTACCAAAACATGAACCCAAGAAGCAATATCGGGCTCATTGCAAGGCCTTAGACGAATAATGTTTTCTTTAATAATTTTACTACTCACAAAATCACAGAGTATTACAGTGCCCAGGGCAAATAATAGCCAAATCCATCCTGTTTTTTTATAATTGATAACAATAAATAGAATTAAAAAAAGATATAAGGGGTACCACATCTCTGAATTTCGCAGCCAAGGCATCAACCAATCAAAAAACGTATTGCTCCAATAATTATTAATTACCTTAAAAAAATATTTGTCAAATGTAAGCAGTTGATTCATTAGATGCAAGATGTGAGTAAAATAAGCATTGACCAAAAATAATTAAACTAATTTTGTTCACTAATTAAATAATTATTAATGCTGCTTTTACAACGAATTCCTAAACTGTTGCGTTGGATATTTTCTGTTATTGTTATTGTCTTGGTCACCATGTCCCTTTCCAGATTAATTATTTTCTATAAATTCACCCCCCCAGGAAAAGGATTTTCCGGATCGGCATTTATTATGGGATTTAGGTACGACGCCCGCGTGGCATCTATAATTGGCCTGTTTATGCTATTGTTATGTACCATCCCTCAGATAAACCCTTTTAAAAATTTAAAAGCAAAACATTTTTGGAACATCCTTTTACCAAGCATTTTTATAACCCTGGTATTTGTTTTGACTATTGATTATTATCATTTTGATTATCTACACCAACGCCTTAATGCCACAGTTTTAAATTACCTACAAGATTCAGGCATTTCACTTGCAATGATCTGGCAATCATATCCTTTACTAAAAATAAGTCTGGCTTTTTTATTAATTTTAATTTTGGTAAGATTTGCCTTTGGTGCATTACTTGCAAACTATCAGCAACACGACAGTTTTTATAAACGTAAGGGGATATTTTTATACTTTATTTCATTTTTAATATTTGGCATTTTTACCTTTGGTAAAATTGGTCAGTTTCCACTTCGTTGGAGCGACGCTTTCACTTTAAGCGATAACTTTAAAGCTAACCTAGCATTAAATCCTTTTCAAAGTTTTATTAGTACACTAAATTTTAGAAACACCTCCTACAACATAAAAAAAGTAAGAGCAGCTTATCCATTAATGGCCAAATACCTGGGAGTAAATACTCCAGACAGCAATACATTAAACTTTGAAAGAATCAATTCGTTTACTACCACTCTTAACTATAATCCAAATATCATTTTAATTATTTGCGAAAGTTTTAGCGCATACAAAAGTAGCATGTATAATAACCCATTGAACACAACTCCTTACTTTAATAAGCTGACTAAAAATGGGGTGTTCTTCGATCGCTGCTTTACCCCTGCTTATGGAACCGCTAGGGGCGTATGGGCAACCATTACCGGCATACCCGATGTTGAAAGCCCTAAAACCGCTAGCCGTAACCCAAATGCAGTTGACCAAAATACCATCATCAACAGTTTTAAAAATTATACTAATTTTTATTTTTTAGGAGGAAGTGCCTCTTGGGCAAATATTAGGGGTATTTTAACAAATAATATAAATAATCTAAACCTCTACGAACAAGATGATTATTCAGCAAAAAAAATTGACATATGGGGTATAAGCGACAAGAATTTATTTTTAGAATCAAACAAAATATTAAAAAAACAAACAAACCCATTTTTTGCCATTATTCAAACAGCTGACAATCATCGACCATATACTATTCCTGCAGAAGACAAAGCAACTTTTAAACCTATTTTTTATCCCTCCGATTCTTTAAAGCAATTTGGGTTTGAAAGTAATGAAGAAATGAATGCCTTCCGATACACTGATTTTTGCTACCAACAGTTTATGGAAACAGCACAAAAAGAAACTTATTTTAATAATACCATTTTTGTTTTTGTAGGAGATCATGGTATACGATATAATGGTACGTTAAATAATTTTCCAAAAAGCTGGACCGAACAGGGCCTTACTTGCGAGCATGTGCCCTTATTATTTTATGCCCCAGGCCTAATTATACCACAAAGAATAAGTAATGTTTGCTCACAAATTGATATTTTGCCAACTATTGCCTCTCTTGCAAAAATTTCATACACTAATAATACCCTCGGTCGTAATTTATTTGATACCGTTACAACCATTAAGTTAAATAACGAAAAATATGCTTTCATTATTGATCATGATGTAAAAACAATTGGACTGGTTAGTAATAAATATTATTACCTGAAAAATTAT
The DNA here is from genome assembly GCA_945865645.1 of Chitinophaga pinensis. Lineage (GTDB taxonomy): Bacteria > Bacteroidota > Bacteroidia > Chitinophagales > Chitinophagaceae > Ferruginibacter > Ferruginibacter pinensis_B. Next base: position 8,838 of record CAMBEI010000035.1, read on the forward strand.
AAAACAGGTAAAGAGGATTTTGTTTCTATGACAAGTAATACCCCAATTTTAATTAATGCTGAAACTGACCAAACTAAAAAACAGCTGCAGCAGCTAACAGATGCCTATTACGAAACGGCTAAATATTTATTGTTGAACAATAAAAAAAACTTTCTAAAATAGAAAAATAAGTTCAAATAAGGATTGCCCGTGTTTATACCCCGAGTTTTAGTATTTTCGCATTCTCTGCTAAATCTTAAGGAAATAATTAACTATGCTCATCATTTGGCGCGTTCCTAAAACCATTCAATGGATAGTAAAATTATTCATCATATACCTGTGCATATTTACTGCATTTCGTATAGCCACTGTAATATGCTTTAAACCCAGCTCAACGAATGTAGCAGACCTAGCGCCTTCCTTTTTGCTTGGTTTAAAATACGACCTTCGCTGGATAGCAATCATACTATTACCCATTGCAGTATTGTCTTTAGTACCGCAACTTTCGCCTTTTAAAACTGAGTGGGGTAAAAAAATTTGGACTGCCTATCTAGGATTAATTAGCTTACTTGTTTTATTTTTTTTTGGTGCCGATTTTGGCCAATTTGCCTACATTAATGCAAGGCTTAATGCCGATGCATTAATTTTTGCAGAAGACCCAAGAGAGAGCCTGCAAATGGTTTGGCAAAGTTACCCTGTAGTTTGGATTTTACTCGGACTGTTAGGTACAGTAATTATGATGACTTGGATGTTTAGAAAAATGCATGTTGATGTTACAAAAAAAAATATAAGCCTCCATAAATTTACATACCGACGCAGATGGCACGCCGCAGCTCTATTATTATTGTTATGGTTTATCTATGGTTTTTTTACATTGAAACCTTTAAATTTTTTAAGAGCATTTAATTTAAATGACGAATTTAAAAGCAACTTAGCTTTAAATCCATTACAAAATTTTTTTACTACCCTTCGTTTCAGAAACCCAGACCATAACACTAAAGCAAAGGCGTATTACAATGATATAGTCCGATTTTTACAATTGCAAAAAAATAATCATTTTAATAATGGATACAGACGTTTAATTCACCCAGGAAGTAAAGCATTTGAAAGCGAACCCAATGTTATACTAGTACTTTGCGAAAGTTTTAGCATGTACAAAAGTAGCATGAGTGGAAACCCCTTAAATAGCACACCCTATTTTAACCAAATGTGCCATGATGGAATTTTTTTTGAACGTTGCTTTTCTCCTACTTTTGGTACCGCCCGTGGTATATTTGCCACCATCACTGGTATTCCAGATGTACAACTTTCAAAATTTTCTACCCGTAACCAAGAATCCATAAATCAAAGAACCATAATCAATGATTTTGATGGATATGAAAAATATTATTTTATAGGAGGACGCACCCGGTTTAATAATTTTAAAGGACTAATAGCCAACATTAATAATCTACAAGTTTATGAAGAAGGAAGCTATAAAGCAGAAAAACTGAACGTTTGGGGTATAAGTGATAAAAATTTATTTCTGGAGGCTAATGCTGTTTTAGCTAAAAAAGAAAAACCATTTTTTGCTATTATACAAACCGCCGATAACCACCGCCCTTTCAATATTCCAGAAGAAGATAAGGATTTTGTAAGCACCACAATTATTCCCCAAAAATTGCTTAAATACGGATTTGAATCTTTAGAAGAATATCATGCATTTGCCTACTCCGACTATTGCATTAAAAAATTTATAGAAGCTGCGAAAAAAACAACATACTTCGAAAATACTATTTTTATTTTTACAGGCGATCATGGTGTAGAGGGAAATGCAAAAGCAATCTACCCCGAAGCCTGGACAGAAAAACGCTTAAGTGAAGAACATGTACCCTTGTTATTTTATGCTCCTGCGTTACTGGCCCCACAAAAAAGAACAGAAGCAGTATCTCAAATTGATATATTACCTACTGTTGCGGGTATGATACAGCAACCTTATATAAATTCAACATTAGGGAGAGACCTATTGGATCCAGACAAAAAAGAAAATGCTGCATTTATAATCTATCATGCAGCAGGCTGGATAGGTATCGTTAATGACGATTATTTTTACCGAAAAAATATTCGTATTAATAAAGAGGAATTGACACCCGTACGAGATAATTTACCCATAATAACCCTACAAAAACAAGACAGTATTAAAAAACATTTATCGCAACTTACATCTGCTATTTACGAATCGGCAAGGTGGATGTTACTTAATAATAAAAATAAATAAAATAGAGAAGAAGCAGAAATCAACTCGACGATTTTTTTATTTTAGGTTATGAAACACTTTCTGTACATCATCATCCTGCTCTAAATGATCTACCATCTTTAATACATCATTGGCTTGATCTTCACTTAGCTCCATAGTATTACCAGCTATCCAAGTTAATTCAGCACTAATTACTTCAACTTTTTTTTCTTCCAATGCCTTACTCATATTGCCATAATCATTAAATGGAGTTCGAATAATTACGTTTCCTTCCGCATTTTCGCCTATTTCTTCAAGCCCAAAATCAATCAACTCAAATTCAAGATCATCTACATTAATACCTTCTCCTTTTATTTTAAATTCTGCCATATGGGTAAACCCAAAAGCTACACTACCCGTAGTACCTAAAGAACCTTGACCTTTTGTAAAATGCATCCTTACATTAGCAACAGTTCTTGTAGGATTATCAGTTGCCGTTTCTACCAATACCGCTACCCCATGTGGTGCATACCCTTCATACATAATCTCTTCATAATTACTCGTATCCTTCCCCATTGCCCTTTTTATAGCTGCTTCTACTCGATCCTTAGGCATCCCACAAGCCCGAGCATTTAAATAACACCTCCTTAAAGCAGGATTGTTATCAGGATCAGGACCGCTTGCCTTTACAGCAATCGCAATTTCTTTACCAATCCGGGTAAAGTTTTTTGCCATTTTATCCCAGCGGGCAAACATGCTGCTTTTTCTTACCTCAAATATTCTTCCCATAACATGATTTATTGGTTGACAAGGGCCAAATTTACGGAAAATCATTTTGTAATTGTAGATAGTGAAATAACATAGGGCTATTTATAGGCCCGAAAATAATTTAAAAGGGATTAAAATGAATTGCCATGCGATAGTAATCAAACAACTTACAATTATGTATGTTTGCAAACTAATTAATTTTTATGAACAATAAAGCAGTGTACTACTCAGATTATTTACAGCTAGAAAAAATTATCGATGCTCAACAACCCGAAAGCTTTAAAGAAGGTAAAGTGCCAGCTCATGATGAAATGCTTTTTATTATCATTCATCAAGCTTATGAACTTTGGTTTAAACAAGTTCTGTTTGAAGTAAATTCGGTGATAGATATTATGAGCAAACCCACCGTGAATGACAATTCTACCGAAATGCAAACGGTAGTGCATCGCTTAAAAAGAGTAGTGACTATATTAAAAGTGTTGGTGCAACAAATAGATATTATGGAAACGATGACGCCAATGGATTTTCTTGATTTTAGAGACATGCTTCGTCCTGCATCTGGTTTTCAAAGTTACCAATTTAAAGTATTGGAAGCTAAACTCGGTTTAAAATTTGAGCATCGACACGGTCAAAATTATTACACTTCACAACTTGAAGAAAAAGATATTGCCATTATTAAAGATGCAGAAAGTGGTAAATCAGTTATAGAATTAATTAATACCTGGCTAGAAAGAATGCCATTTATAACCGAAGATTTATGGGATAATTACAAACAAGTTTATGTAAATAGTTTAGCTGAAGCAGAAAAAAATAATGCAGAATCTTTTGCAGCTATTTTTGATGACGGAACTCAAAATTTAGAAAGAAAATTTACACCCAAAGCATGCCGTTCAGCTTTGTTCATCATGCTATATCATGGCTACCCTATGTTGGAATTTCCATTCCAATTACTTGATACGCTTTTGGAAATTGATACCCAATTGGGCAATTGGCGCTATCGACACATTAATATGGTGCAGCGTATGATTGGCAGTAGAATTGGCACAGGTGGGAGCAGCGGCGCTGGATATTTAAAAGCAGCAATGGATAAACATTATATTTTTAAAGAACTAACACAACTAAATAGTTTTTTGGTTGATAGAAAAAAATTACCCGTATTGCCAAAAAACTTGACCCAAAAATTAGGGTACCTGTAAGAACACGTCTTGAGGTTTTTACTACAGAAGCTCTTTCAACATCTGTACCACTTTATCAATTTCTAATTTGGTATTATGTTTACTAAAACTAAAACGCACGGTTACTCTATTTTCATTATTGTTAATAACACGAATAACGTGACTTCCCTGATCAGCTCCACTAGTGCAGGCACTACCCCCACTAGCACAAATATTATTAATATCTAGATTAAAAAGAATCATTTCAGATTTTTCAGTCTTGGGGAAACTAGCACTAAGTAAAGTATATAAACAACTGCCCAACACATCTCCGTTAAAATCAACTCCTGCAATATGCTTTTTTAATTGACCCATCATGTATTGTTTCAATGCGCCAATGTATAAAACCTCTTCTTCCTGATGTGCAGTGGCTAGGTTAAGCGCTTTAGCAAAGCCAATAATGCCATAAACATTTTCCGTACCAGCTCGCATGTTACGTTCCTGGCTTCCTCCGTGTACAAAAGGTTTTATTTTTATATTTTCGTTAATGTATAATAAGCCTACACCCTTGGGGCCATGAAATTTATGGGCAGCACCGGTTATAAAATCTACTGGCATATTTCTTAGGTCAAATGGAAAGTGCCCAAGGGTTTGTACCGTATCACTATGAAAAACTGCATTGTATAATTTACAAAGATTGCCCACTGCATGCAAATCTAAAATATTGCCGATCTCATTATTAGCATGCATTAAAGTAACCAACGTTTTTTCTTCGCTAGCTGCTAGCAGTTTTTCAAGATTATTTAAATCTACATGCCCATTAGATAATAATTTTACATAACTCACTTTAGCTAAGTTCATATTATTAATGTGCTCAACAGCATGTAAAACAGCATGGTGTTCAATTCTGGAAGTTATAATATGTTTACAGTCTAGGTCTCGAACTGCACATAAAATAGCCGTATTACTACTTTCGGTACCACAGCTTGTAAAAAATATTTCGGCAGGATGTGCATTTAATATTTTAGCGACTGTTTTTCTTGAAGCTTCAATTGCCATCCTTGTTTCTCTGCCATAAGAATAAATGGAAGAGGGATTGCCAAAATTTTCTGTTAAAAACGGCATCATCGATTCCAATACCGCTGGGTCAAGTTCGGTTGTTGCTGCGTTATCGAAGTAAATTCTTTTTTGAGACATATACTTTTGTTGTTTATAAATGGCCGAAAGCAAGTTTTAATAATTTACTAACCTACGGGCAATTGCGCAATAATTTTTTTAAATTTTTACATCATCTTACCAATATCTTGCATCAATCTTTTAGCAATATTATTGGCTGTTATCTCAAAATTACTTTCAGCATAAATACGAATAATAGGCTCTGTATTACTAGTGCGTAAATGTACCCAATCATTATCAAACTCAATTTTCAATCCGTCTTCTGTATTTATTGGATAATTTTTATATTGCTCTTTTATTTTGTCAAAAATAAGATTTACGTTAGTGCCTAAGGGTAACTCAATTTTATTTTTACTGATAAAATAATTGGGATAGGTATTACGTAACTGTTTAATACTTTTATTGCTATTGGCTAAATGGGTTAAAAAAAGCGCGATCCCTATCAATGCGTCTCTGCCATAATGCAAATCGGGAACAATGATACCTCCATTTCCCTCTCCACCAATTACAGCATGTACTGCTTTCATTTTCTTTACCACATTCACTTCACCAACGATGCTAGAAAAGTATTCGCCGCCATTTTTTATTGTTATATCCTTTAATGCTTTGGTCGACGACATGTTGGAAACACTATTACCCCTTGTTTTGCTTAGTATGTAATCAGCTACAGCAACCAAGGTATATTCTTCACCAAACATACTGCCATCTTCACAAACAAAACAAAGGCGGTCAACATCTGGATCCACGGCAATTCCTAAATTAGCTTGGTGAGTAATAACCGCCTGACTCAAGTCTTTTAAATGAAGGGGTAAGGGCTCGGGGTTGTGGGCAAAATCTCCATTAATCGCCTCGTTTAGCACAACAATTTCTGTTATCCCTAAAGCTTTTAATAAAGCAGGGACTGCAATAGCACCGGTGCTATTAATCGCATCAATAACTATTTTAAAATTTTTATTCTTTATGGAAATTGCATCAACTAGATGATAATCAACAACGGCATTAATATGTTTTTGTAATAAACGGTCATCTTTGGTATAAGTTCCCAATTTATCTACAGCAGCAAATTTAAAATCTTCATTTTCAGCTGCTCGTAAAATCCATTCGGCTTCTTCGCCGCTAATAAATTCTCCTTTATTATTAAGCATTTTTAATGCATTCCATTCTTTTGGATTATGACTTGCAGTAATTATAATACCTCCTGCAGCAGCTTCAAATTTAACCGCCATTTCTACAGTGGGGGTGGTACTAAGGCCAAGGTCAACAACATCAAGGCCAAGGCCAAGTAAGGTATTAATTACCAAATTGCTCACCATTTCACCACTAATTCTGCCATCACGGCCAATAACTATTTTAGTATGATGCCCTTCCTGTAATATCCAACTACCATAAGCAGCTGCAAACTTCACAATATCAACAGGCGTAAGGTTATCATTGGGTTTTCCGCCGATAGTGCCTCGTATGCCGGAAATACTTTTAATCAGTGCCATTCTATTCTATTTAGAGAGTACAAATATACAAATTTGGAATTTGACGTTTGAAATTTGAAATTTGACTTATGCAACAACTTTGGTTTAAAGACTGGTTCAACTCACCTTACTATCATCAACTATATAAAAACCGGGATGACCGGGAAGCTGCTAATTTTATTGATAAGCTAATTAATTACTTAAACCCTAACCCAGGAAGTAGTATGCTAGATGTTGCCTGTGGAAAGGGTAGGCATTCTATTCAGCTAGCAAATAATGACTTTGATGTTACAGGAATTGATTTGAGCGAGGATAGTATTAATGAAGCCCTATTATCCCAATCGGATACATTGCATTTTTACAAACATGATATGCGGTTGCCGTTTTGGATAAATCATTTCGATTACGTGTTTAACTTCTTTACTAGTTTTGGTTACTTTAATACACAGCTCGAACATGATAATGCCATACAAACAATTGCACAGGCTATAAAAAAAAATGGAATACTTGTAATGGATTACCTTAATGTAAAACATTCCGAAGATTGCCTAGTTCCTCAATCTGAAAAAGAAATTGACGGCATCAAATTTATCATTACTAAGTGGCATGATAAAACCCATTTTTATAAAAAAATTACGATTGAGGATATGATCTTAAAAGAACCAATTATTTACACAGAAAAAGTAGCTAAGTTTTCTTTAAATGATTACACAGAAATGTTTACTCGTAAGGGATTGCAGATACAGGAAGTTTTTGGAGATTACAATTTTGGTAATTACGATTTAAAAAAATCACCCCGTATGGTAATGGTTGCAAAAAAAATAAATACATTTTAATAAATAAGTAATTAGCTATCTATTCCGCCATCATTTCTTTTATTACTGCAACAATATCTTCTGTATTTGGTTTGCTAAAATAATCGCCATCACTACCATAAGAAGGCCGATGATCCTTAGATGTTATGGTTCTGGGAGCTATATCTAAATACTTATATCCTCCCTGTTCCTCCATCACTTTATTAAACATATAAGCTGTCCCACCTCCTGGTACATCTTCATCTATAAAAACAATGCGACTAGTTTTTTTGAGCGAGTCCGCAATTTGATGGTTTATATCAAAAGGCAATAAAGTTTGCACATCTATCACTTCGCAACTGATACCAATTTTTTCGAGGATTTCGGCTGCTGCCATAACAATACGTAATGTGGAAGCATAAGTTACCATGGTAATATCTGTCCCTTTTTTTATAATTTCGGGTATTCCTAACGGTATTGTATAATTTATTAAATTAGAAGGTAATTTTTCTTTTAATCGATACCCATTCAGGCACTCAATTACTAGTCCGGGGTCGTTACTTTGTAATAGCGTATTATACATACCAACTGCTTGCACCATATCGCGGGGCACACAAACATACATTCCCCTAAGCGCATTAATAATTACCCCCATTGGAGATCCACTATGCCAAATGCCTTCTAGCCGATGCCCCCGAGTTCTTACAATTAATGGACAACTTTGCTGTCCTGCTGTACGAAAATGAGTTGTACAAACATCATCGCTTAGGGGCTGCAAACCATACAATAAATAATCGAGATATTGTATTTCAGCTATCGGACGAAGACCCCTTAAAGCCAATCCTATTCCTTGGCCAATGATAGTTAACTCACGTATTCCAACATCAAAAATTCGCTCTTTCCCATGTTTTTCTTGTAACCCACTAAAGCCCTGATTTACATCACCAATATATCCAAGATCTTCTCCAAAAGCTATTACTTTATTGTTTGTTGCAAATAATTCATCAAAATAAGAATTCAATACTTCGTAACCATTAACAATAGCCGAATTCGAAGTAATAACAGGATTAACTATTGGCACTTTTAATGCCGATTTTGCTCCCTCATTATATAAATAAGTATTATACAGATTTGCATTATCTTTTTTAAGTTGTATATAAAATTCTTTCGCAGGAAATACAATTTCATCTTGCCCACACATATCAATTGCGGTTGAAATACCTTTCATAATATCTCTACGCAGAGGTTCTCTTAAAGCAAGTAACGCATCTGATATTTTTTTAACATCAGGGTATATAAATTCAATAGGCTTTAATATCTCAATTGTTTTAGTAACTATTTCTTTAATGGGGCCTATATATTTAGACCATGCTTTTTGTTTGCTTTCGTTAACGTGTAGGATTGCATTTTTTTCAATATTACTTAGCTCATGGGTGTCGGCTAAGGAATTTGCAACAATCCAGTCGCGCATTTGCTTTAATCCATCCCAATCGCGCTCCCAATCTAAGCGCTCGGGTATTTTATACCTTTCATGACTTCCAGAAGTAGAATGGCCCTGTGGCTGCGTAAGCTCCTCCACATGAAACACCGCTGGTATATGCGTATCTCTTATTTTTTGAATGGCAGGATCCAATATTTCACACATGCCAGCATAATCCCAACCTTTTAACTTATAAATATCGACGCCATTTGTTCCGTCTTTTTTTTGAAATCCCTTTAGAGCCTCTGATATAGATCCTTTTGTAGTTTGATATTCTTTGGGAACAGAAATCCCATACCCATCATCCCATACAAAAACAGCTAATGGAACCTGAAGTACTCCGGCCGCATTTATAGTTTCCCAAAAATGCCCTTCGCTAGTAGAGGCATCGCCAATAGTACAAAAACAAACTTCATTTCCATTATTGCTAAGATTAGTTAAGCCATGTATTTCTTTAATATTTCTAAATGCCTTAGAAGCAAAGGCAAGGCCTAAGGCCCTAAGCATCTGCCCTGCAGTAGGAGCAATATCACTACTACTATTTTTTAATTCAGCAAGAGCTAACCAATCTCCACTCTCTTCAACTAATTTGGTTGCAAAATGCGCATTCATTTGGCGCCCAGCACTACAGGGCTCATTGGCAATGTCAGGATCGGCATATAATTGAGAAAAAAACTGCTCAACTGTTTCGAGTCCACTCGCAAACATAAAAGTTTGATCACGATAATACCCTGACCTAAAGTCACCTCCCTTAAAAAATTTTGACATAGCAACTTGTGCCACTTCTTTGCCATCGCCAAAAATGCCAAATTTAGCTTTACCGGTCAGTACTTCCTTTCTCCCTAGCAAGCTGGTTTCTCTACTTTCGTAGGCACACTGGTAATCTCTAAGTACTTCGTTTCTAAAATTGTCGAAACTTAGCTTCTCTTCTAAAGCAGCATTATCTTCGTTTTCTATATCCATATAAAGGTGAATCTATAGCAAAAATATAAATTTATAGGTCAGTTTTATTAAAAATCTCCTAATGGTAATATAATTAGTTTAAGATATATTCGTTTTGTTATCTTTGAAATGTTAATTATTAAACCATTAGTAAGTGAAACAACTATTTACAATTTTTGCAGCTATTGCCCTTAGTACAGCCCTACAGGCTCAACAAAACTCAGCATCTACTATATCTTCTGCTTTGCAGTCAATTGCATCCACTACAAATGTAACCACCGTTGCACAAAATGATGAAATGTTAACTTTAAAGGAAACTGAATATAATTTTGGAAAAATACCTCAGGGGAAACCAGTAATTCATATTTTTGAAGTTATAAACAAAAGCAATATTTCATTAAAAATTGTAAATATTAATGCAAGTTGTGGCTGCACAACTCCCGAGTGGGAAAAAGATAAGGTTGTAGCCCCAGGTGAAAAAACTAATATTACAGTAGGTTATAATGCTGCAGCTGAAGGACCTTTTACCAAATTTATTACGGTAACATACAATGAATCACAATCCAAACAAATAACCATAAAAGGAGAAGTTTGGGAAACCCCCGGAAGCTCAGCTCCAGA
>CAMBEI010000036.1 GCA_945865645.1 Chitinophaga pinensis
ATGTTACATAAGCAGGGTTTAAAAATGTTACTGGCTGTTGCTGGCTTTGGCCTTTGTATTATTATTTTTGGTCTATCAAAAGTTTACTGGTTAAGTTTTATGGCCTTATTTTTTGCCGGCCTATTTGATGCCGTTAGCTTGGTAGTACGCGGCACTATTATGCAACTATTTACGCCCGACGAATTAAGGGGCCGCGTAGCTTCCATTAATTTAATTTTCATCAATAGTAGTAACGAGTTGGGACAGTTTGAAAGCGGTGTAACTTCCCGAATGTTTGGTAGCTTGCCGGCTATTATATTTGGCGGCGCTATGTCGGTGATAGTGGTAACAGCTACCTGGCTTAAGTTTCCGAAGTTAAAAAAGCTGGAGTACTAAATTAATGTTGCAATAAATAAAAATCTCTTTACATAATTACAGGCATTGATCACATCAAAAACAAATTTATTGATAAATCGAATATTATTAGTCTTACTGACCCTGTACTTTATACCTGTTATACAGGCTCAAACAAAAAGCATAAAACCCTTCAGCTGGCGTAAGTCAGCAAGTTCAACTGCAAGTTTTTCTACTTTTGTGTTTGACTCTTTGAACGCTTTAAGAACGTCACTCCTATTGAATTGTCTTGTTTGGTCTGCGGTTCCTTCATTGGTTGCTCCTTGGTAAGAAGATTTTTTAATGCAAAAGCTGCTTGCACCCTTCCCATCGCTTCCGAGTACGTCAGACGTGCCTTTTGCGATTGCGATTGTTTTGTTCGTCTTCTGAAAGAAATTTAATTACTGATGCCTGATCTATTAAATCGACCAATTAATAAAGCTATTTTATAGCGATTAATTTTTCCAATACATAATACACGATGGGACAAAAACTGCTGTTCTTAATGGTAAATGGTTGTCTTTTAAGCAGCACATCTTCATCGGTATAAGGAAATCGATGGCAATCGGATGGTCGTTCATCATAGATACTACAAAAATTATCGACACCCAAAAAAGGGCAAGGTTTGCTCTTTAAAACATAATCACCTTCGCTATCCACAAACAAATAGGTATTTATAAAATCGCCCTCCTTTATTTTTAAATGCTTGGCTATACGTTTAATATCCGGTTTCTTAAACCGTGGCGAATAGCTTTTGCAGCAATTACCACATTGCAGGCAGTCTATCTTCTCAAAAGCTGCTTCATGTATACCTGGCAACACTTTCAATACTTTTCGCTTGTCGGCACGAAGTAAGTATTGCTTGTAAAACTTTTGATGATCGGCCGATTTTTTTTCCCAGTTAAGCAATAAATCTTCTTCCATTTATAAAGTATTATCCTGTTTATACTCACTTAATTTTTAAAAGGGCAAAAGTAACAAACTTATTAACATAAAATCTTGTTGTGTTGTTGTAAATTTGCACAGCCAAATGTTTTTGAATTACTGAGTAAAATTTAAAATATGCTACCTACTTCTACAGTTAAGATGTAGATAAGGATAAAAACCTACAGAAATATGAATCTTTTTAAAGAACAACAGTACGAATTTGCTAGTCGCCACATTGGCCCAAATGCAGCAGATACTAAGGAACTGCTCAAAACAATTGGCGTTAATAATCTAGACGAACTAATAGCTAAAACAGTTCCCGCTGCCATTCGTATAAAAAATCCATTAAAACTTCCCGCTGCACAAACTGAGTTTGAATACTTAGATGAGTTAAAAACAATTGCCGCACGCAATAAAGTTTTTAAAACTTATATCGGACAAGGTTATTACAATACCATTACGCCCAGTGTAATTTTACGCAATGTTTTTGAAAACCCAGGATGGTACACACAATACACCCCTTATCAAGCCGAAATTTCGCAGGGCCGTTTAGAAAGTTTGCTCAATTATCAAACCATGGTATGTGATTTAACTGGCTTAGAATTAGCCAACGCTAGTTTGCTAGACGAAGCCACTGCAGCTGCCGAAGCCATGGCTATGCTTTTTCATCATAAAAATAAAGGGGAAGAAATTGCATCTCCAAAGTTTTTTATAGATAAGCATGTTTTTGAACAAACAAAAGCAGTTTTGCTAACAAGAGCAACCCCTATTGGAATTGAGTTAATTGAAGGCGATTACAAAACCGCCTCATTTGATGATAGTTATTTTGGTGCAATTGTTCAATATCCTAATCGTGTTGGATCGGTTGAAGATTATCTTGATTTTATAAATAAAGTACATACAGCAAACGGGTATCTAATAATGGCAACAGATTTGCTAGCGCTTACATTATTAACACCTCCTGGAGAGTTGGGTGCAGATGTTGCCATAGGTTCTGCACAGCGCTTTGGTGTACCCTTAGGTTATGGAGGGCCACATGCTGCATTTTTTGCAACTAAAGATGAATTTAAAAGAGGCATGCCAGGACGTATCATTGGCGTAAGTATTGATGCACAAAACAATCGTGCTTTACGGATGGCTTTACAAACTAGGGAGCAGCATATTAAAAGAGAAAAAGCCACTTCCAATATTTGTACTGCACAGGCCTTACTGGCTAATATGGCCGCTATGTATGCTGTTTATCATGGCCCAGAGGGATTAAAAAAAATCGCGCAGCGTGTTCATGTTTTAACGGCCGCTATTGCAAAAGGATTAAAAAATATTGATGTAAAACTAATCGCTAATAACTTTTTTGATACCCTTAGTTTTGAAATAGTGGATATCTCTACTTTTAAAAAAGCTGCAGAAAAAAATAAATCAAATTTTCATTACCATACTAATGGAACAATAAGTTTATCTATAGATGAAGTGACGAGTAATAATATTGCCGAAACAGAAAAAAATTTGATTGCCATTTTTAAATCAGTTAGTTCAAAATCATTTAGATTAATTTTTGATGAAGCCGATGAATTTTTTGGCGAACGAACATCAACTTTTTTAAATCATGCCGTTTTTAATACCCACCACAGCGAAAGCCAGATGATGCGTTATATAAAATCGCTGGAGAATAAAGATTTAAGTTTAAATACGTCGATGATTAGCTTAGGCAGTTGTACTATGAAGCTGAATGCTGCATCAGAATTGTTGCCAATTAGCTGGCCAGAATTTAGTTCCATTCATCCATTTGCCCCTGCTTCGCAAACAAAAGGATATCAATACATGATATCTAAGCTTGAAGATTATTTAAGTAAAATAACAGGATTTACAGCCTGCTCATTACAACCTAATAGTGGAGCCCAGGGAGAATATACAGGACTACTTACCATACGTGCTTATCATGCACATAGAAATGAAAGCCATAGAGATATTGTGTTGATACCCATTTCGGCACATGGCACAAATCCAGCAAGCGCAATTATGGCGGGGATGAAAGTAGTGGTTGTAAAAAGTGACGATAAGGGATATATTGATGTAGCCGATTTAAAATTAAAAGCAGAAGAACACAAAGATACCTTAGCTGCATTTATGGTGACCTACCCAAGTACCTTTGGGGTGTTTGAAGAAGGCATTAAAAAAATCTGTAAGCTTATACATGATAATGGAGGGTTAGTATATATGGATGGCGCTAATATGAATGCACAAGTTGGTTTAACAAGCCCCGGAATGATTGGTGCTGATGTTTGCCACTTAAATTTACATAAAACATTCGCTATACCACATGGTGGCGGTGGTCCAGGCGTTGGTCCTATTTGTGTAAATAATAAATTAAAGCCTTTTTTACCAGGTCATTCTGTACAAGACACATTAAAGACATCAAAAAATAGTATTCCTGCAGTAAGTGCAGCTCCCTTTGGCAGTGCAAGTATTTTACTGATCAGTTATGCATATATAAAAATGCTTGGCGCAGAAGGCGTTAAAAGTGCCACCGAATATGCTATCCTCAATGCCAATTATATGAAAGCTAAATTGGAGAAATTTTATCCAATTCTTTATACCGGCACAAATGGCTATTGTGCACACGAATTTATTGTTGATCTTAGGCCTTTTAAAATTACTGCAGGTATAGAAGCAGAGGATGTAGCCAAACGCTTGATGGACTATTGCTTTCATGCACCTACACTTAGTTTTCCAGTAGCTGGAACTATTATGATAGAGCCTACAGAAAGTGAAGACAAGAGCGAACTAGATCGTTTTTGTGAAGCCTTAATTAGTATTTATCATGAAATAAAAGCCATTGAAGATGGAAAATCTGATAAGGTTGATAATGCTTTAAAAAATGCACCCCATACCCAACAGGTTATCTGTGCTGATGAATGGAATCATGCCTATAGTAGACAGGATGCAGCTTTCCCTTTGGCTTATGTTATAAAAAATAAATTCTGGCCCGCTATTGCTCGCATCAATAATACATTTGGCGACAGAAATCTTATTTGCACCTGCGAGCCCATGGAAAGTTATTTGAAAGAGCAGGACTCTAAATAAAATGGGACTAAATGTAATCTCTTTGAAAGTTAAAATACAGAAAATAATCGCTAGCTACAAAGAGGAGTAAATACAAAAAAAGGACTCATTTTAAAAATGTGTCCTTTTTTATTTAAAGTTTACTTTATATTTTACTAATTAAATTTAAGTAACTGCTTCTTTCTTTTCTTTAGCTACCGTAATTCTAGTAAATTCGGAGCCGCTGAAAATTTTAGCTAGCTTATTATCATTCGTTTTTTTCCACTCAGGTATATTGGTTTCAGAAACGATACGCCAGAAATTTTTAACCTTTAAATCTTCGTAATCAGTTGAATCAATAAAAATCCCTACAATTGTATTTCGCTTTTTAAATTCAATTTTTATAGCTGTTTTAGACAGGTGTGTAGGCTCTAAAAATTTTGAAATCATTTCGTTTACCATATACTAATTTCTTGCAAATGTAGGCTAATTAAGGCTCTTAATAGAATTAATTTAAAACTCAACGTTTTTATGCAGATACTCAGCGTTTTACGTGCTAGTTAATTAATAATTATACCCGATAACAAATAGCATTGATATTCATTCCTGCACCAACAGAGGCGAATAAAATTAAATCCCCTTCACTTAATGAATGTTCGGGCATTAATCCTTTTTTTACCATATCAAAGAGAGTAGGCACTGTGGCAACAGAGCTATTACCCAAGTTATGAATGCTCATGGGCATAATATTATTTGGTACAGAAGTAATTCCGTACAGTTTATATAATTCTTTAATAATAGCCTCATCCATTTTTTCGTTTGCCTGGTGAATAAAAATTTTTTTCAACTGATTAATATCTACCCCGCTCTTAACCAAACATATTTTCATTGCTTCTGGCACATGCTTCATAGCATATTCGTACACCTTTCTCCCCTTCATCTTAATATAGCGAATATTGGGGTCAGCGTCGGGACAAAATGACTTACCCATATTTAAATACCCCACTTCATCCCCACAATGCGATTGTATACTTGTACCTAAAATCCCTGATTCAGTTTCGGTAATATTTTTAAACTCTAAAATACAAGCCCCTGCCCCGTCAGAAAAAATCATACTATCTCGGTCATACTCATCTAATACACGGGATAAAGTTTCGGTACCAATTACCAAACATTTTTTGGCAATACCTGCTTTAAAATATGCATCTGCCTGTATTACACCTTGTATCCATCCTGGGCAACCAAATAATATATCGTATGCTACACAAGAAGGATTTTTAATTTTTAATGTATGTTTTACCCTAGATGCTAAAGCAGGTAATACGTCGGTTTGTATCGTATTTTTTAATACATTACCAAAATTATGAGCTACAATAATCTGATCAATTGTTTCTGGATCGCAACCTGCATCTTCTATTGCTCGCTGAGCTGCAATGGAAGCCATACAAGAAGATTCCACATTAGATGAAGCGTATCTTCGCTCTTGAATACCCGTAATTTTTTTAAACTTTTCGATAATAATTTTAGGGTCAATACCTAAAGCCTTACTATCCTCGTCATAAAAATTATGACCAATAAAATCTTTATTTGTTTTAATAAAATCAGGTATATAACACCCTGAACCAGTAATTACCGTAGAACTCAAATATTGCATAAGAATTTTATGACCCGTTAAGTTTCTGGACCATCGAAATAAAGTTACTAGATTTCGCTTCATTTTCCAATATTTTAATAAAATGATTTATATAATCTTATAAAGGAATAATGTTAAGTTTGGTTTTTAAATAATTGTATGAAAAAAACACTGTGTTTTATTTTAGTATGGGGCATCATGTTCGTTTATACAACTGTTAATGCGCAGAAAGCTATTTCTATACCCGCCTATACCGCTTATGCAGTTCCTGCAGAGGAAAATAATGAAGCAGAGGAGAGCAAAATGTTTTCTGTTAAAGACGGATTACATAATTGGACAAACACTAAACAACAAATACGCTTTTATTTTAAAATTCGTAATATAGGAAAATTACAACTTTCCATTTTATTAAAAACAAAAAATGTGGGAAACATACTCGCCGTGTCTTTTGCCGAAAAAACATTTATGGTACCTGTACCTTTATCAAATAATTTTAAATTAGTTAACATAGGATCTGTAAAAATAACCGATACTGGATTTTATACAGTTACCATTTCTTCATCTATAAACAAAGCAAGCATTATTGCCGATATAAAATCACTTGAATTATATGGATACGCTAAAAAAAATATACATTTTAATACAACCTCAAGAAAAAATGCGGCATCTGTTCACTTACTATACCCTGTAGCAGATAGTTTAAAAATTACTTCCTTTTATAATGAAATAAGCATTCCTAAAGGAAGTGATGCGATACATAGTTATTTTATGGCCTGCGGTTTTGCACGTGGTTATTTTGGTATTCAAGTTAATAGTTCAACAGAAAGAAGAGTCATATTTTCTGTTTGGGATGCTGGCAATGAAGCTGTAGATAGAAATAAAGTAGCTGCTGATAACAAAGTATTGCTAATTGCGAAAGGGGAAAATGTTTTTGCAGATGGTTTTGGTAATGAAGGAACAGGAGGCCATAGTCATTGGGTTTTTAATTGGAAAACAGAAGAAACATATAAATTTTTAGTAACTGTAAATATAGATAGTGCCTCAAACAGCACTACATATACCGGCTATTTTTTTATACCAGAAATTAAAAAATGGAAATTAATCGCAAGTTTTAAAGCCCCTAAAGATGGAAAGCCATTGCGGAAGTTATATTCTTTTGTTGAAAATTTTGATGGAGTTAACGGACAACATTATCGAAAAGCATATTTTGGCAATACATGGATTAAAAATGAAAATGGAGGATGGAAAGCCTTAACATTAAGTAAATTTAGTTACGACGCCACTGGAAAAGCAGGAGATAGAATTGATTATGGTGGCGGCACAGAAAATAATAAATTTTATTTATGGAATGGAGGATTTATAAATGCAAATGCCCAATTTAATGATGAGTTTACAAGCTTAGCTGCAAGTGAAAAGCCAATAGTTGACTTATATAAAAATGCGGATAGTTCAATAGAATCCGATAAGGAAAATAAAAAAATTTTAGAAGCGATTAAAAATAATGAATTAGACACTACAGGAAGCGCAAATGGGGTGTATTATAAAATACTACAAGAAGGAAGTGGAGCAAATGTTTCTATAACAGATACCATTGCTGTGTATTACAAAGGGCAATTATTAAATGGCGTAGTATTTGATGAAACAAAGGAAAAAATAGTCGTATTTCCTTTAAAGCGACTAATTAAAGGATGGCAGATTGGACTCCCTTTTTGCAAACAAGGGGGTAAAATAAGATTAATTATTCCTTCAAGCTTGGCTTATTCTATTAGAAATTTAGGTATAATTACCCCAAATAGTATCTTAGTTTTTGATGTAGAAGTAGTTGAAATTAAAAGGCAGCAATAACAGCATTTTTATAAATAATCCATTTTTAAGATAAATACAGTATATTCGCACATTATTTATTAATACAATACAATTTAAAAATGGACAAACAACAAGGCACCGTTAAGTTTTTCAATTCTGAAAAAGGATTCGGTTTTATTAAGCACAATGACTCAAACAAAGAAACTTTCGTTCACGTAAGTGGATTAATAAGCGATATTAAAGAAGGCGACAGCGTTGAGTTCGATTTGCAAGAAGGCAAAAAAGGAATGAATGCAGTTAATGTGCAGGTTGTAGGATAAAACCTATTCATCAAAACCTTTTAGGGCTATTCATTTATGAATAGCCTTTATTTTTTGCATTTTTTAACCCTAATCCAAAAAAATAAACAAATGCCCCTAATCTATTCTTTATCTTCTATATTATATAATAACTCATATCAAATGAAGGCAATTATTATCGCGTTTATATGCCAGATGATGGCAAGCATAACTTTTTCTCAGTCAGTGAACAGTAGTTTAAAGGAACCAAATGGCATTAAACTTTTAAATGGTCAAACAATTGTAATTGAAAGCACCTCCACTATTGAGGCTAGTTTAGCTATGGGTATGGAATTAAAAAGCAGCACTAGCTCAATAAACCAATTAGATGTAAAAAACAGTACAGATAAAAATTATAGCATCAGTAATACCATGACTAAATTAAAATTGAACATGAATATGATGGGGCAATCTAATAATTATGACTCTGATTATAAGGAAAGTAATAGTGGTGAAATGACTAAAATATTTGATGATAAATTGAATAAGCCCGTTGATATTATTATTGATAGAGCAACTGGTATGCCAATTTCTGACAATAGAATGGCTAAGAAAAAAGATGCTGATGAAACAAACCCTGCGGCTGATTTAATGAAAATTTTCTCTAATAATTCCGATGATGCAATTGTTTCTGGTGCATTTGAACTAATACCAAGGGATAAAAAAATTGGCGATAGCTGGGCTGATACTGTCGCATCAAAAGATTTGAAAGTGATCCGCAATTTTATCCTTAAATCAATTATAGGAAATGAAGCGGTTATTGAGTTAAATATAGCTTCTACCTCGGTGAATAAATTAGATTTTCAGGAAACGGAATTTGAAATAAAAAGTGAAACAAAAACAACAAGTGAAATTGTTACTGACGTATCAACGGGGCTAACAAAGAAGAGAACAAGTAAATCTAATATTACGGGCAGCATTCAAATGATGGGACAGGATATGCTCATTAGTGCAACAACAAGTTCAACCAGCATGTATAAATAAACCGCATTTATTTAGATTAAAATTAATTTCACAGATACAATTTTGGTTTATTAAAAAATTAAATTTAGATTTGTCTAAATTTAATTTTTATTAATATGATTTTTTCAACAAGCGAAGAAAATTATATCAAAAGTATTTTTCATCTACAACAGTTTGCGGAATTGGTTAACACCAATGCATTGGCTACAGAAATGAATACTAGGGCTGCATCAGTTACGGATATGCTTAAAAAATTAAAAACAAAAAAATTAGTACAGTACGAAAAATATCAAGGATGTAAATTAACAGAAGTTGGAAAAAAAGTTGCCTTAGCCATAGTTAGAAAGCATAGGCTTTGGGAGTTATTTTTAGTTGATAAATTAAGATTCGATTGGGATAGTGTGCATCCAATAGCCGAAGAATTAGAACATATAAGCAGCGAAGAATTGGTGAACAAACTCTCTGATTTTTTGGGTAACCCATCTTTTGATCCGCATGGAGATCCTATTCCAGATAAAAATGGAAAAATTCCCCTCCTTAACCAACAATGCCTATCGGATATCCCAATAAAAAAAATAGTAACCATAAGTTCAGTCAGCAACCAATCGGCCCAAATGCTGGAAATGCTTAAGCATTATCATATTGTATTAGGTACACAAATTATGATACTCAAAAAATTTGAATTTGATGGCTCATCAGAAATAAAAGTGATTAAAAAAAATGTCTGCATTATTAGTGAACAGGTGACTAAAAATTTATTTGTACATGATATCCAGAAAAAAAAATAATACTACGTCATTAAGCGAAGTACATGAATCAGTTGACACTACAATAAAAAAAAACGCTTGGAAAAGAATATTTTCTTTTTTTGGTCCGGCCTATTTAATAAGTGTAGGTTACATGGACCCAGGCAATTGGGCTACCGATTTGGCGGGAGGTAGTAAGTTCGGCTATACACTAATCTGGGTTTTACTTATGAGCAACCTGATGGCATTATTACTACAAGGCCTCTCAGCCAGACTAGGTATTGTAAGGGGTATAGATTTAGCTCAAGCAAATAGAGAAACATACCCAAAAGCAATCAATTTTGTGCTATACATTCTAGCCGAAATTGCGATTGCTGCTTGTGATCTTGCTGAGGTACTAGGTATGGCAATTGGAATACAATTACTAACAGGCCTGCCATTAATTTGGGGTGTTTCCATAACCATACTTGATACATTTCTTTTACTCTATTTACAACGCCTTGGCATTCGTAAAATGGAAGCATTTATTATAACCCTCGTTGCTGTAATTGGTGTATCTTTTTTAATTGAAATAATATTAGCCAAGCCTAATTTGGGTGAATTAGTCACAGGATTTATTCCCACCACACTTAAAGATGAGGCATTATATATTGCAATCGCAATAATTGGTGCAACTATAATGCCGCATAATTTATACTTACACTCGGCACTTGTGCAAACAAGGAAAATTAACCGTACTGATGCAGGTATTAAACAAGCCATAAAATTGAACCGAATTGATACGACCATTGCATTAAATATAGCCTTCTTAATTAATGCATCTATTCTTGTTATAGCAGCTACCGTTTTTTTTAAAACTGGTAATTCTGATGTGGCAGAAATAAAAGAAGCACACCGATTGTTACCTACATTTTTAGGTAATCTGGCTCCTACTCTTTTTGCAGTTGCATTAATAGCGGCCG
The DNA here is from genome assembly GCA_945865645.1 of Chitinophaga pinensis. Classification (GTDB taxonomy): domain Bacteria; phylum Bacteroidota; class Bacteroidia; order Chitinophagales; family Chitinophagaceae; genus Ferruginibacter; species Ferruginibacter pinensis_B. The sequence goes on from CAMBEI010000036.1 coordinate 10,787, forward strand.
GTCAAAGTAGTACCATTACCGGCACACTTGCCGGCCAAATAATTATGGAAGGATATTTAAGTTTGCGAATTAATCCGTTACTTAGGAGATTACTAACAAGGCTTGTTGCCATTATCCCAGCACTAATAGTAATTTTAATTTATGGCGAAAAACAGGTAGATGCTTTGTTGATATTTAGTCAGGTTATTTTGAGTTTACAACTTGGCTTTGCTATCATTCCATTAATACATTTTGTGAGCGATAAAAAAACTATGAGTAAATTTGCAATAAATCTATCTACAAAAATTACTGCCTGGTTAATAGCCTCTGTTCTTGTGTTTCTAAACTTAAAAATGTTAATGAACAGAATGAGTGAAATATTTATAAATGGAAACTTATGGCAGAAGGCTTTACTTAGTTTAGGTGCTATAATATGTATTTTTATTTTGATTTACATCATAATTCATCCATTTATTACAAAGTTAAAACCTACAGTTTCAATAAAGATACATCCCGAAATTAACACACTTAAAAATCTACTAATTCCTAAATTCAATAAAATAGCCATTGCATTAGATTTTAGCGATAACGATGAAAAATTATTATCGTATGCGCTCGGGCAAGGTAAAGAAAATACGAAATTTATTTTAATTCATATTGTTGAAAGTGCTTCTGCTAAATTATTTGGAGATGATAGCGATGATTACGAATCGAGATTAGACAAAGAACATTTGGATAATTATATTTTGCAATTAAAAGCACGTGGGTTTACTGCTGAAGGATTTCTTGGTTATAAAAATAGACCTAAAGAAATAGTCCGAATTACAAAATCCGTTAATGCAGATATGCTTGTAATGGGTGCACATGGCCATTCGGGCCTGCAAGATTTTATATATGGGGAAACAGTTAACACAGTAAGGCATGAGTTAAAAATTCCCGTATTAATCGTTAATGTATAACAAGTAGTAGCAATCGATAATCAATTTTTATTCCAAATTCTTTCCATGAGTTTTATTCTAAAATTAAAAATTTGATTATCATAATTATTTTTAATTTTTACAAGTGCATCAAAACTTTCATTATAAATATCATTAAGCAATAGTCTCAAATTTACTATATTAAATCTTTTCTTGATGAGATAACAAAAAAAAGTAATAATTAAATTTGACAAGTCGCCAATTGAATTAATAGTCATGTTCAACACAAAGCCAGAATCTGTAATAGCTGTTGCTTAAATAGAGTAGCTGGGCTTAACTTTAAAATCAGCCCAGTTAATTTTTTGAGCAACAATATAATTAATTGAATCTGAGGTTAGACACACCTATGTTTTCTGCCATTGTACACTAACATTAAATTGTGTACGTATAGAGCTGCAGATAAAAAATAAAATAAAGAACCATTTTCATCATAGTAAGGGGAATTTTAATTACAATAATTCATCTTATTTAATTACAAAAGCTCCCCTACCAGATTTACAATATCGTTAACATCAATCTTGTTCATGCACTTAAAATGTCCTTTTGGGCATTTTTCAAACCCAATCTTACTACACGGTCTACACCATAAATCATTGATCTCTACCACTTTATTTTTAATTTTTGATTGTTGTCCGTAATAAGGAGACATGCCAAAAGCTGGAAGTGTATTCCCCCAAACAGAAATAATTTTTTTTTGTAAAGCAGCGGCAATATGCATCAGTCCTGTATCGTGCGTAATTACTAGTTTTGAATTTTTTATCAAATCTGCCGATTCATTCAAATTAAATTTTCCACAAGCATTATAAATTTTAATATCGTCTACCTCAGCTATTTTTTTACCATCTTCATAATCTTCTTTTCCGCCCAATAAAATAATTGGGTGATTTATAGCTGCACATATTTGTTGAAGTTTATGCAAGGGTAACTTTTTTGTTGCTAATGATGCACCTATCACCAAGGCTAGGTATCCATGCATATGAGAAGTAGGTATATCTTCTTTTTTGATATTATCCTTAGGGGGTATAAAATAATCTAACCCTAGTCCGTCATTTACCACGCCTAACGTTGCAATGCATGCAAGGTTACGATCTATAATATGTTCTTTAGGTAGTACATTAACTTTAAAATTGGTAAGAATAAATTTTTTAACATTAAGTTTATTAAAAGAAAAGGACTTCGCACCTTTTAAAAATCGTTTAATCCTTAGTGTCCGCAGATTATGATGCAGATCAATAATGTAATCATATTCTTCAATAACCAATTCATGTAAAAGCAGTTCAAAACTATCTCCTAGTGTATGTATTTTATTAATGTAAGGATTATAGGATAAGACGCTTTTAAATGATTGTTTAGTTAAAAAATGAATTGTTGCTTCGGGATATTGTTTACGCAAACAACGGATAACCGGCGTTGTTAAAACAATATCACCTATTGAAGAAAATCGTATAATTAAAAATTTTGACACAAATAGTTTTAATGTTAAAGTACAAGTTATTCCACTTCAATAAAATTTAGATCTTTGTGAAAAGTTTCTTCAGTAAAATAAAATGCAACCAATGTTATTGTAATAACAATAATACCAGTAACAATACCACTATCAACCAAAGACCAATTCCAGTTTTTTTGAAATAGGTTTAAGAACATTAAATTAATTAAAGGCAATGCACCTCTAACCATATTAGGAATAGTCGTTGCGGCAGTAGCTCTTAGGTTAGTACCAAACTGCTCTGCCCCCATAGTTACAAAAATTGCCCAATAACCATTACTGAATCCTAATAGGCAACAAATTATATACATCCTTACATCTGAGTTGTTAAAGCTACTAAAGAAAAGTATTAAAGAAAATACGCAGATTGAATAAAATACCAACAATGCCTTTTTTCTGCTTTTTAAATATTGACTAACAAATCCAATTAAAATATCACCAATGGCAATAGCGGTGTAGGCAAACATGATAGACCTGCCAGAATCGATAGTTGCACTTCCAAACATGGCCTTGCCAAAACGATCGCTCTGATTTATCAAAATACCAATTACATACCAAGTAGGCAAACCAATTAAAATGGCTAATACATATTTTTTAAACCGTTTTTTATTATTAAAAAACATCAAAAAATTTCCACGCTTTACCTGTGATTCTTTCAACTCTTTAAACATCCCTGATTCTGCAACGCTTAGACGTAAAAATAATAACAGTATACCTAGCCCTCCCCCAATCTTATAACAAAGCCGCCAATTTTCATTAGTCCACTGATAAGTAAAATACGCCGCTACTGCTCCAAACAATCCAATGCCGGCTACCAATGAAGTACCCACACCCCTTTTATTTTTTGGCAATAATTCGCTTACCAAGGTAATTCCTGCACCCAATTCTCCAGCTAATCCAAGGCCTGCAACAAACCGGCACATGGCATACTGATCAACCGTTTGAATATAGCCAGTTATAAAATTGGCCACAGAATACAAAATAATTGATCCAAATAAAACAGAAAGTCTACCTTTTTTATCGCCTAAAATGCCCCAAATTATCCCACCTAATAATAAACCACCCATTTGCCAGTTAATAATTTTTGTACTATCTACTAACAATGTAGAATCGGTAGCCCCCAAAGCAAGCACACTTGCTTTTTTTACTATGGTGAATAATAACAGATCATAAATATCTACAAAATAGCCAAGGGAAGCTACTATTACGGTTATATTAAAAATTGAGGTCGATTTATTTTTAGTTTGATTCATCAACTTGTTTCTTTTTACCAAAAAACATTTTTAATAAAACTGGGGCAGTGGTTACCAATACAATACTGATAACAATTATTTCAAGATGTTTTTCTAAGTCTAGTTGAAACTGATTTTTTACAAAAGAATTTAAGTAGTGCCCAATGAATAACATAGACGTAACCCAAGCAATACTACCAATGATATTGTAAAAAGTAAATTTCTTTTTATCCATGCTAACGATACCGGCAACAATGGGTGCAAACGTTCTAATAAAGGGCAGAAATCTTCCAAATACAATGGCCCCGCCACCATGCTTATCATAAAATTCTTTAGCCTGATGCAAGTATTTTTGTTTAAATAAAAATCTGTCTTTCCAGTTAAACATGGCTGGGCCTACCTTTTTGCCAAAAATATATCCAACAGTATTTCCTAAAATACCCGCAGCAATACACAAAACAGATAACAGCAACAGATTGAAGAAATCATTATTAGTATCGTATAATGAGGCGGCCAGTTTATTGCTAAAAATACCTGCAACAAATAATAAAGAATCACCCGGAAAAAAGAACCCGATAAATAAACCCGTCTCTGCAAAAATGATCAATAACAAAAGCCATAAACCCCCATTATCAATATACCATTGTGGTTGCAGTAATTGTGTCCAGGTAAAATCCAGAAAAATAAAATCTAACATCAGTTGTTTTTATAAAATTTAAGTATGTTCTAATTGCCCTTCCCATTTACTTACGGCAGCTGTTGCCAAAGCATTTCCTAAAACGTTTGTCATGGTACGGCCCATATCACAAAATACATCAATGGCTAATATTAGTCCTACCCCTTCGGGTGGTAACCCAAACATGGCACCAGTTGCCAATACAACTACCAACGAAGCCCTAGGTACACCTGCAATACCTTTACTAGTTACTAAAAAAACTAGCAGCATAATTATCTGCTGACTCATATCTCCGGTTATTGAAGTAATATTAAATGCCTGCGCAATAAACATACTGGCAAAAGTCATATACATCATACTGCCGTCTAAATTAAAAGAATAACCGAGAGGTAAAACAAAACTTACAATTTTATTATTACAGCCAAATCGCTCCATTTCTTCAACTAGTTTAGGATACACGGCTTCGCTACTAGCTGTACTAAATGCTATAGACATAGGTGTGCTTATTCTGCGAAGCAATACAGCCAATCTGTTTTTTAAAAAAAGATAGCCAACAAATAATAGCAAAGCCCAAAGAATAGCAAGACCTAAATAAAATTCCCCCACATATTTTCCAAATGTTATTAAAATACCCAATCCGTTTTTTGCTATGGCTGCTGCCATAGCGCCAAAAACGCCTAACGGTGCTAAGTACATAACATATGTAACCATTTTAAGTACAACATGAGCTAGGGAATCTAATGCATTAATAATGGGTTCCCCTTTTTTGCCAATAGCAGTTAGTGCTATACCAAAGAATACAGAGAACACAACAAGCTGTAAAATTTCGTTAGTTGCCATGGCTTCTACCACACTGCGTGGCACCACATGCTCAACAAATTTTTGTAATGAAAACCCTTTTGATTTTTCAAGCAGGTCGTTTACTGCAGCCATATCTGTATTGGTAATATCCACTCCTACACCAGGCTTAAAAATATTAACCAACAATAAGCCCAGACTAAGTGAAATCAAAGATGCAGAAATAAACCAAAGCATCGCTTTACCTCCCACTCGGCCAACCGTTTTCATATCGCCCAATTTGGCTATGCCTACCACCAAAGTGGCAAATACAATTGGGGCAATAATCATTTGCACCATACGAAGAAAAATATTTGTTAACAGCTTTGCATTATCTGAAAATATTTTTATGGTGTTAGTGGAATAATTATCATGCACATAATAACCCACGATTATACCAAGCAACATGCCAAATAATATATATAAGGTGAGCTTGCTTTTTTTTGCTGGCTGATGGGTTATTTCCATATTAAAAATTTAGTACCGCAATATAATATTAAAATGGGGTTATAAACTTGTAACATATAAAAAGTATTAGTTCTTTGTTTATTTAAAAATTTATTGCTTATTTTTCCATTACGATAGATTATCGAATCATTCTTCATCAAAACCAACTAAGTAATTATGAGTTTATTTGTAAAAAAATCAATCAGTCAATTAATGTCTGATGCCGGTGACTCAGAAAAAGGACTTAAACGTACGCTCGGCGCTGGCTCACTTGTTGCGCTTGGTATAGGCGCCATTATTGGTGCAGGTTTGTTTGTGAGAACCGCAGCTGCTGCCGCTCAAAATGCTGGCCCATCTGTTACCTTAGGATTTATTGTAGCTGCTATTGGTTGTGCTTTAGCTGGACTTTGTTATGCCGAACTTTCATCATCTATCCCTATTTCTGGTAGCGCGTACACCTACACGTATGCTACCATGGGCGAATTTATGGCCTGGATAATTGGATGGGATTTAGTACTAGAATACGCCGTTGGCGCTGCCACAGTTGGTATTGCATGGAGCGAATATTTAAATAATTTACTAACCAATGTGTTACATGTCAATGCCATCCAATATGAATGGTGTCATTCTCCTTTTGAACAGTCGATAGATGGCGTTCATGGAATTATGAATATCCCTGCATTTGGCATTATAGCTTTACTTAGTTTATTACTAATAAAAGGCACCAAAGAATCGGCCTTCGTAAATGGGTTAATTGTTATTGCAAAAGTTGCAATTGTAGTACTAATTATTATTCTTGGTTGGGGTTTTATAAATGAAGCAAACCATACACCATACATTCCAACAGCAGGCACTTATACCGATCACCAAGGAATATCTCACACTTATGGCGGTATTATGGGAATACTGGGTGCTGCTGGTGTTGTATTTTTTGCCTTTATTGGTTTTGATGCTGTAAGTACCGCTGCACAGGAAACAAAGAATCCAAAAAAATCAATGCCCATTGGTATCCTTGGCTCATTAGCCATTTGTACCGTACTCTATATTTTATTTGCACATGTATTAACAGGCCTTGCGCCAGTTGAGTTTTTTAGAACCACGGGAAAAGAAGCTTCGGTAGCTCAAGCTATTAATACTTTTATGCCCGGATATGCTTGGTTGGGAAAATTAGTTACCGTAGCAATTCTTGCAGGTTTCTCTTCGGTAATATTAGTTATGCTACTAGGGCAAAGTCGTGTATTTTATTCTATGAGTCGTGATGGTTTAGTACCAAAAGTATTTAGTGATGTACATGCTAAATTTAAAACACCTTATAAAGCCAATCTTATATTTTTAGTTGTAGTTGGTGCATTCGCTGCATTTGTTCCCGGAGATATTGTTGGTGACATGACAAGTATAGGTACTTTATTTGCGTTTATGTTAGTTTGTGCAGCAGTTATTATACTTAGAAAAACAGATCCAGATATGCCAAGGGCATTTAAAACACCACTTGTTCCAATTGTTCCCATATTAGGCATCGTAGTTTGTGGTGCTATGATAGTTGGACTAGGCTGGACAAATTGGTTGCGACTTGGAGGTTGGTTGGTTATTGGGGTAATTATTTATTTCGTGTATAGCAAAAAGCACAGCAAACTCCGAAATCCAGATAAAGAATAAATAGCTTAATATCAATACAAAAAAGTCTCGAAAAAAATTCGAGACTTTTTTGTATCAAAACAATGCTTTCAATTCTCGGTCCCTTTAAAGTCTCGAGTTGTTATAGATGACATCTTTTGACAAAAAAATTGTCACCTATAAAATTTACTGCACAATTATTTCATCTACAAAAATATGCGTATCCCCTCCTGACCCTTCGTGCCATGCAGGTAACTTGCCAAATTGAATCCCTTTAACCCTTATATATCTTGCTTTAACTGTAGTAAAACTTGCCTCTACATTTTTTAATTGCACCTTCAAATCTTCAATGAATAAAAAATTATTTCCAAAAAAAACTTGGACAAAATTTTTATTGTCTGCTGATATTTCTACGCTTACCTCTTTCGGTAAAACAATCCATGCCCGAGTATCCTGCAAAAACCCAATATTTAACTTTGAAATTGATTTTAACTCCTGCAAATCAATCAATAGATCCATATCATTTTTTTGATACCCCTGCCAATTGCCTTTGCGCCAGTCTGTACTGCCACGTATACCATCAATCAATCCCGCAGCACCTCCGCCATCATATTGCTGTTCATATTTGGCATTGAGTTTAATGGACCAATTATTGGGCATTTTTTTATACGTGGCTGTTGTTATAAAGCTGCTTTCTCCAGCAGCATTTACTGCAATCGCTTTAATGATTACTGATTCCTTAATAAGAATAGGGGTAATATATTTTTTCGACATTTTGGTAGGTATAGAACCATCCATGGTATAATAATAAAACATACCCTTTTGAGCCGAACTTATTTTTATACTCTTACTATCTTTAAATGTAATAGCACCCCCATCAATTATAGGATTCAACATAATTTTATTTTCTCTTATAGCAGTTACAGGATAATTTATATTACCATAGCTTGATGGTGTTGCAGACATATTAAAATCTAAATAGCCTCCATTATTAATGTCAGAATAAGAAAGATAAGATTTAGAATAAGCTTTCTTATTTAATAAAGCAGATTTAATATAAAAGTTTTTATCACTTATATTATTACCATTAATTATAAAATTTTTTCCATTTTCTAAATGTATAGTTGCAGATGAAAATAAAGGAGTA